>NZ_JAJDML010000247.1:0-237 GCF_020594215.1 Blautia sp. DFI.1.216 | reverse complement strand
CCAGTGCATCTAACAAAACCTTTACTGCTTTTGCAATTCCCTCACAAACACCAACTCCTTGCCCCAACGGTCCGATAATTTCATGGGAATATGATTTTTTCAGTTTGTCATAGCGGATATTTTCACAGATAAAATCATGTACATACTTCTCTTTCTCCCACTCAGACAGCTTCTGAGCCGGACGAATCAGCTTCTCAACTCTGGCAGTCATAGCCTTTTGATGTTCGCAAATCTTCT
>NZ_JAJDML010000246.1:0-237 GCF_020594215.1 Blautia sp. DFI.1.216 | reverse complement strand
AGAAGATTTGCGAACATCAAAAGGCTATGACTGCCAGAGTTGAGAAGCTGATTCGCCCGGCTCAGAAGCTGTCTGAATGGGAGAAAGAGAAGTATGTGCATGATTTTATCTGTGAAAATATCCGCTATGATAAACTGAAAAAATCATATTCCCATGAAATTATCGGACCGTTGGGGCAAGGCGTTGGTGTTTGTGAGGGAATTGCAAAAGCAGTAAAGGTTTTGTTAGATGCACTGG
>NZ_JAJDML010000245.1:0-237 GCF_020594215.1 Blautia sp. DFI.1.216 | reverse complement strand
GAAGTGTGGCAACACATGGAGCTGACTGTTACTAATCGGGTGAGGGCTTGACCAAAACGCTGAGAGACGGAGTCACGAAGTGACCCCCGCGGAGTACAAAACTCAATCAGCAACGCAGGAAGTTAATTCTCAAGGAAATGTCAACATGTATGTAGTTTTGAAAGTATGTATAATATACTTTGTAGGGGATTGGTCAAATGGTATGATAGGGGTCTCCAAAACCTTTGGTGGGAGTTC
>NZ_JAJDML010000244.1:0-238 GCF_020594215.1 Blautia sp. DFI.1.216 | reverse complement strand
AAGCCATCCAATATCTAGTCTAGGAGACTAGGGCAGATAAAAATGCTTTGAAGGCATTGATCGAGTCAAACAAATCCGAAGAGAGTCGTCCGACTCATACCTCTAAGGTACGGTACCTTAAGTAAGCATGTCAATTTGCCATATTAGGCGGAGTTGGTGCCTGAGGCCGATATGGAGATGTCCGCTATCAACGCCGTAAAAATTACCCCTCCAGAGTCCCGCGGCAAAGAAATTCCCC
>NZ_JAJDML010000243.1:0-240 GCF_020594215.1 Blautia sp. DFI.1.216 | reverse complement strand
TGGAACGCTCCCTTACAAGGGACGAGGAACGGATTGAGGTTCTGGACAAAATGGTAATGCGGCTTTATGAAGATATGATTGCAGGGCGTATCAGTGAGCAGAACTTCAACACCATGCTGGAAAAGACACAGACCGAGCAGACGGAACTTAAAACAAAAGTGTCCGAGGGCAGAAAGCGGCTGTCCGATGAAGTCCAGCTTGCCAATGACGCAAAACAATGGGTGGAAGCCATTCAGGAAT
>NZ_JAJDML010000242.1:0-240 GCF_020594215.1 Blautia sp. DFI.1.216 | reverse complement strand
AGAATTACATTGACTATGAAGCCTACGGGCGAGATTTGGATATGGGCGGTTGCTTTATTGAAACAAGCCGAGGTATGTGCGAGATACCATATTAACGCTGGAAGATCAGCGACAAGCATTGTTGCTACTGACAGCGTATTTCTCTTTTAAGGGACAGTCTGAAAATGGCTGTCCTTTTCTATTTTGAAAGGAGCTGAAAGAACTTGAAAAAGATTAAATCTTATACGGGTATCTGGAACG
>NZ_JAJDML010000241.1:0-241 GCF_020594215.1 Blautia sp. DFI.1.216 | reverse complement strand
GCTCTTTAGAGCTATACAGCTACTTTTATTATTTCCGGTGTTTTCAGTCCGGTTATGGACAATTCTCTTTTTATTCCGGATACGGAGTGATATTTTCTCAGGATATTATATGCGCCTACTGCATCTGCATTATAGACTCTGTTTCCATCCCTATATGATCCTCTCTCTTTCCGGTTGGACGGTTCCGCATATCTTTTCCCTACTTCCGGTGACAGCGGACTGCACTGGCTGGTATAACTTT
>NZ_JAJDML010000240.1:0-245 GCF_020594215.1 Blautia sp. DFI.1.216 | reverse complement strand
CTCAAGGCGAAAAGGAAAAATTGCCCATACTTTGGACAAGCTACATGAGCGGATTGCTTAGTGGTTCTACAGCTGTAAACACTAAATTGGCCATTGAAGGTGTGAACCAAGCCTACACTCAATCTTCTTACCTTACTAATAAGTAATTGTTAGTAGTAAATAGTTAAGTAGAGAGGTACAGCCTGAAGTATCTCATAACTAAAAACAATAACAAGTATGAAAACAATAAAATATCTTTCTATAAG
>NZ_JAJDML010000024.1:0-55873 GCF_020594215.1 Blautia sp. DFI.1.216 | reverse complement strand
CTTTGCGGTTTTACAGGTTTTCACATAATCTATTTGAAGTAGCACAATAGGTTAAATTTATATATTATACTTAATATTTCAAAATATTTAACAAAAATGAAAGTAATGACTTTACAAAATCATTATAGCATGAATATTATAAAATATAAAGTAAAGTATATACTTTACTTAAAGATATTTTACAGGGAACGAAAAAGAGGCTGCTTATTGCTATTTTGGGGTAAAAAGAGTATACTTTAAAGTATTAAACACCAGAAGTAAAAACTATGAACACACACTCTTCCGGATATTACAGCATAGACAAAGACTATAATATCCTAAGCTATAACGACACTGCTAAACAGCTGTACCCCAATCTCCAGCCGGGGGTGAAATGCTATAAGGCACTTATGGGACTTGATTCCCCATGCCCGCCCTGCCCTGTAGCACTGGGGATACAGTGTGAAATTTAAATGGTCAGGTGGAAAAGAAAGTGGCGGAAAGAAACATCCTTTTAATATGAATGAAAATTTGATGGGACCACTTAATGATTCAAAATTATTGAAAAGCACATTGAATAACAACAATAATTTTGAACTTGATTCTAACGCTACAAGCTCAACAATGGTTCCTGCGATTTCAACATTAATAAAAAATGATAGTCTGCTAAAAAACGGTACCTGGGCATATCTGGGCAGTGGAAAGAATAAGAATAGACGTTATTTTTTCTGGACTTCTGTAAACGTTAGTAACTTTCCGACAGGGACAAAAATTCCTGTCATTATCTGCAGAGCAGATAATGAATACTATGTTTCCGAGTCAACAACTGCCGAGCGAACCGGAGATAAAATAACAACACTATACAAGGTAATTGCAGATCATCAGTATAATGCTGAGAGTTATCAAAAAATTGCTGATAAGGGTACGAAATATGATAGTTTACAAGCTGCTTATGATGCATACGTAGAGAAAATTACAGAAGATAGTAATTATTCACAATTCAAAGATACATTGTCGAAAAATTAAATCCCATAAGACAAATACACCAGTTTATGAGAAAAAAATCTCTCGTAGACTGGTGTATTTTTGCTTTTAATAGAATCATCCTATTCAATCTCAACAACAAGTCGATGCAGTCCAGGTCTCCAGCGCATCCATATCAGGCGTATACCTCAAATGTCTGAATATAACCGTTCTATTCTTTGGTTTCTATCCTTATATGATGCAATTCACGTCCGAGCAATTAAGACATTTACGATCAAGTAAAAATATGGCTATTCCTGGCTTAAATTGTAAATAATATAACCATGGTCAACTATAAATATGATTCGACTTGACTTCCTTTAATACAAGTGCTGTTGCGGTCAACCTGAAACTTGTTTCAACTTGACTTCATTTAATACAAGCGCAATCTCAGTCAACCAAAAACTTGTTTCGACTTGACCGTATACTGCATATGCGCAATTCCAGTCAACCAAAACTTGCTTCAACTTGACCGTATACTGCATATGCGCAATTCCAGTCAACCTGAAACCTGTTTCAACTTGACCGAAAATAATAAAATTGCGCTCGCGGTCAAATCATACATTACTATTTACTTGGAAATTACTATAATCTAAAAGAAACTGTCGGATCATACCGCATCCTTATACACTCTCTGGATATGCATTGCCAGATATCCTGTCTCTGTTTCATCCAGCTTATGTCCAATACATCCTTCCAGGTTTTTACAGATGTCAGTGGCAACCTTATAGGCCTGGGGATACTGATCCAGCATATATTCATTCATGTCCAGATTCAGCTTCTCTCCTGTAGATGCACGCGCTACCATATACTTCATATGGTTCATCAGGCGATTATAGGACAGTGACAGTACATCGATTGGCTTACCTGTTGCTTTCTCGAGCATATCTATACACTCTCTCACTGCTCTCGCAGTCTGCATGGCAACAGATACCTTCTCGTCACCAATTGCAGAATGAATATGCAATGCCACATATCCAACCTCATGATCATCAATCTCTATCTGAAGTCTTTCTCTCAGAATTGTTTTCAGTGTTTCCGCAACTTTAAATTCACTGTAGAAAAGAACCTTGATATCCTCTGTCAGCGGATTGCTGATCTGCTCATTTCTGCGGATTCTTGCGACTGCAAAAGAAATATGGTCAGCAAGTGGAAAAAGAATCCCTCTGTCTATGGAATCTCCAAACACTTTCTGTGACTCTGTCAGAATTGCATCTGCAATCTCCAGATACTCCGGCTCTATTCCCTTTACCAGTTCCTTCGCAGATCCACGCTCTGTCTCCTGTTCCAGACGATATGTAGTGCATCCCTCCGGCTTATCAAAACGCTGGCTGACCTTTTTTCCAAAGCCAACACCCTTGCCAAGAATCACATACTCCTTATTTTCATCCATATCAATGGCTATAACACCATTATTATTTAATACCTTGCTAACTCTGTACATCTCTGTCGTAATCCCCTCTATAAAAATTTATTGCCATTATAATAATTTTCCCTTTGGTCATAAAACATGTTTAAAAATGCTTTACGCAAAATAATACTACAAAATGGGACGCACATCTTGCGAAAAGCATTTTTCAGACACGCTCTAGTAAATAATGCATTTAAGACAGTTCAGCAGAATACGAAAGACAAGGAAAATATCTGCAGGCGTGCTGACGCACAACAAAGATATCTGACGCAGGATTTCACACTCTGATGGACTGGATTAAGATGCATTATTTACCAGGACTGCTATAGTTTACCATATTTTGAATAAGAATCCTATCTGTCACACAAATTTGTTACATTTTTGATTCCCAGATCCCTCCTGCAAAAAAGTCATCCTTTTCAATTCACGTGCGTAAAAAAACAGTCAGATAATCAAGATGTCATCTCTTTTGATCATCCAACTGTTTTTTGATAACAATATTATTCCAGCGTCTCCACCGCAAACAACGGTTCACCGGCCTTGATCTCACCGTTTGCCAGAAGTCTGATCCTCTGGTTGTCTTCCGGTTCAATATCGAGGATCGGGGAAGTGATGGACGGAGCATTGGCTGTTAAGAACTCCAAATCCAGTTTCATCATCGGATCACCTTTTTTCACTTTCTGACCCTCTGTTACCAGGATTTCGAAGCCTTTTCCTTCCAGTTTTACAGTGTCGATTCCCATATGAAGAAGCATAGGGATACCGGAATCTGTCTGGAAACCTATAGCATGTTTTGTATCAAAAATAAACTCAACTTCACCGTCTGCAGGTGCATATACAGTACCTTCTGTTGGTGTCACCACTGCACCGTCACCCATCATTTTTCCTGCAAATCCCTCATCCGGTGCAGTAGAAAGATCTGCTGCGATTCCGTCTACAGGGCTGTAAATGATTGCTGTTTTTCTGATCTTTTCTTCTTTTACAGGTGCCAAGGACTGTGCTGTACCTGCATTTTTGTCCTCAACCTCTGCACTGTTCTGTCCATCTGCATTTTCTGCTGCAATATTTTCCTGTGCCTGTATATTATCAGGTGTCTCATCTGCGAATTCGTTGGGAGCAGTCTCCAGATATTCTTCCAGCTTCGCCTTGATAACAGTTACATGAGGTCCATAGATAACCTGTACGCCCTGTCCTTTTTTTACGATTCCTCTGGAATCTGTCTGTTTCAGAAGTTCATCACGAACTCTCTCAGGTTCTGCAACTGTGATACGAAGTCTGGTCGCACAACAGTCAACATCTACAATATTTTTCTTTCCTCCAAGACCTCTGGTGATCAGTTCACTTACCGGATCACCGGAGGTTGCTACAGCTGCTCCGGCTGTCTTTCCGGCTTCTTTTCTTGCATTTACATCAGCTTTTGTATAAAGCTTTGTCTCTGTATCATCATCTTCACGTCCAGGAGTCTTGAAATTAAATTTCCTGATCATAGATGTAAAGATCACATAATACAGGATAAAGTAAATAATACCAACCGGAATGATCCTCAGCCAGCTTGTTTTTGCATTTCCCTGCAGGATACCAAAGAGGAACAGGTCAAGGAAACCGCCTGAGAAAGTAAGTCCTACTGCAATATTCAGCATATGTGCGATCATATAAGCCGCACCTGCCAGGATCACCTGAACTACGAACAATGCCGGAGCTACAAACAGGAATGAGAATTCCAGCGGTTCAGTGATACCAGTAAACATACATGCCAGCGCTGCGGAAAGAAGAAGTCCGCCTGCCGCTTTTTTCTTCTCAGGTTTTGCACAGCGATACATAGCCAGCGCTGCTCCCGGAAGACCAAAAATCATAAAGATAAACTCACCAGAGAAATATCTGGTTGCATCCGCACTGAAATGTGCTATATTTGCAGAATCAGCAAGCTGCGCAAAGAAGATATTCTGTCCGCCCTGCACCACCTGTCCTGCAACTTCCATAGTTCCGCCCACTGCGGTCTGCCAGAATGGCATATAAAATACATGATGCAGCCCAAAGGGGATCAGTGCTCGTTTAATAATACCAAAAATCAGAGTTCCCAGATATCCACTGCCTGTTACCAGACCGCCCAGAGCATAAATACCATTCTGAACTGCCGGCCATACAAAATACATCAGGATTCCCACAAACATATATACGATTGTGGAAATGATCGGTATAAATCTTGAGCCGCCAAAGAATGACAGCGCATTCGGAAGCACAATTTTGTGGAAACGGTTATGAAGTGCCGCAACACCAAGACCTACGATAATACCGCCGAATACACCCATCTGCAGAGACTGGATCCCGCATACAGAAGTAATGGTTCCCTCCAGTACATCTGCTGCTATCTGACCGTCTGCTGTGATTTCATTGTTAATAAGAAGCATGGCACTGACAGCCACATTCATAACGAAATATGCAATCAGCGCAGAAAGAGCAGCAACCTCTTTCTCTTTCTTTGCCATACCAATGGCAACACCAACAGCAAAGATCAGCGGCAGATTGTCAAATACAGCACTTCCAACCTTGTTCATAATGATCAGAAGAGAATTAAGTAATGTTCCACTTCCCAGGATCTTCTGCAATCCATAGGTAGCGATAGTTGTTTCATTTGTGAAGGAACTGCCGATACCAAGCAACAAACCTGCAACAGGGAGAATTGCGATCGGAAGCATAAAGGATCTTCCCACACGCTGCAAAACTCCAAAAATCTTGTCTTTCATGTTCTTTTGTCTCCTTTTCCTTATTCGTGCGAATAAACCGTCTTGTTTCCGGGAGATTAAAACCTTCTGACATATGATTATTCCGCGTTTTACCACATAAAATACATCAAAAAAAGGCACTAACCCCCATAAACATTAAAAAATAACATTTATGACCGGTTAATGCCTGCCTGTCCAGTAACACACCAAATCTGTGCTATACTATAAAGGATTATTTATTCCCTGTCAAGATACTCAGGAAAATTTTTTACAAAATATTTTTGCATTTCATGAATCGATCTCTGTAATGACCATTTATTATTTTCAAAGCCGCAACATTCTCTGCATCCTTCTGATCTGATAGAAATTTATTGATTTCCCACTGCCGCAGGCTACACGTTCAACTTGATCACTCTGTCTTCCCATTTTAATCCATTCAGATCTACAGAAATGTACACCCATTCATCGCTGAGTTTAGGCTCTTTTCAGGGGGGTTTTATCTGTTTCTCTCTTCCAGATATTCCAGACATTCATTCACATCTTTAATACCAAGTTCCTTGCGTACTTTATCCTGAATTTCCACCAGACATTCCAAAAGAAGAGGATTAAACATTCCGCATTCTCCATTTAGGATCATCTCTATTGCCTTTTCATGAGAATATGCTTTCTTATATACCCGGTCACTTACCAGGGCATCATACACATCTGCCAGTGATACCACCTGTGCAGATATGGGGATTTCTTCTCCCTTCAAACCATCCGGATATCCTTTTCCATCATAACGTTCATGATGCCAACGGCATATTTCATAGGCATATTTCATCATCTCTTCATCATGATACATTTCCAGACTGTCAAGCATCCGGGCACCTATGATCGTGTGCTGTTTCATGGCTTCAAATTCTTCCTTTGTAAGCTTTCCGGGTTTATTCAGAATTTTTTCATCAATTCCAATCTTACCGATATCATGAAGTGCTGAAGCTGTAGCGATCATATGTTGCTGAGACCAAGAAAGATCGTAATTCTCTGATTTTCGCATCAATTTCTCCAGCAAAAGCTGAGTCAGAATATTGATGTGCAGCACATGAAGCCCGCTTTCACCATTTCGGAACTCTACAATCTGACTGAGAATCCCGGTCATCATACGGTTGTTTTTCTCTTTTTCATAAATCTGATCTGTTACCAAATGGATCAGACGCCTTTGCTTGGCATAGAGCTTGATCATATTGATAACCCGCTGATATACCACCTTAGCATCAAATGGTCTGCTTATATAATCCGAAGCCCCCAGTTCGTAGGCACGGCGGATATAACTCTCTGATCCTTCACTGGAAATCATGATCACCGGTATATCCTCGATCCATTTATCTCTGTTCATATAGGCGAGTACTTCAAATCCATCCATTTTTGGCATAATAATATCCAACAGAACCAATGAGATTTCAGGTCCATACTGCTCCAGTATCTTCAGAGCCTCTTCCCCGTCACAGGCCTCCAGTATCCGGTATTCTTTTCCCAGAATTTCCTTAAGTATCTCTCGGTTCATTTCAGAATCATCAACAACCAGAAGCTGGAGCCGGTTCCTTTTTTCCATCTCATCTGTATTTTTCTTCTGATCCCACCGAGTCACTACTATATTTTTATGTCCCTTGGCCATATACATAAGTCTGTCTGCTTTGGTGATCGCTTCCTCCAATCTGCCATGGGTAAACATAGCTCCACCAATGCTCACTGAAAGCTTCAGACGATTAAAACCCGGAATATGCGTCGCATGGATCTTCTTCTGGATCATACGGAGCTTCTGTGAAAAGACTTCCTTCTCAATTCCGGGCAGGATCAGCAGAAATTCATCTCCTCCATAGCGCACCAGAATATCCGTACGACGGATATAATGCCGAATTACATTCACTACGGTTATCAGTACCAGGTCTCCTCCATCATGACCATAAGTGTCATTGAACAATTTGAAATCATCCAGATCGATAACTGCAATTCCGGCATTCAAAGACATATTTTTGACTTTTTCCTCAAAATATCTGCGATTATACGCCCCTGTCAGCACATCCTTATACAGCTTTTCGCTATATACAGTCAGCTTTTCCGTCAGTTTTTCATATCCTTCCTCATCAGTCAGCGTGTTCTCGTCCAGCTTTTTCAGCATTTCCATTACATAAGGCTCACTGTCAATCTCCAGATACCTTGCAAATACCTGATACATATCAGAATCAAGAAATTCAATTTTGGATGTCTGTTTCTTTTCCTCCAGTGCTTTAAGGGAAATGCAATTCTCACATCTTTTATCTTTATTCCAGAAAGCATAACACTGGCAAGGATTTTCTCTTCCTGCAAGCTTACTTTCCATTCCGGCAGCCTGCAGATCACTCCCTTTCAGGAGACGGACTACATCAAAAATCTCCCGAAGCACCTCCATTTTATTCTCTGCTTCCTGCATCGTCATTTGTTTCCACTCAATCATTATTCCCAGCCTCTCACGAACAACAGCTTTTTTCTGCAATATAAACTTGTATTATTATACCACTTACTCATCATGCAGTACAACAATAATATTTTTTCTTAATTTCATAAAGGGAGCGCCTCAAAAACAGTCCTTGAGGCGTGCTCCCAACCGGTTCTGACTCCAACTGCCTTGTAAACATGCTTCAGCTTGACCTTATATAATAAAAGTGCAATCGCAGTCAACTATATTTGTAATTATGATTGACTTAAAATAATAGAAATACAATTGCAAGTCATCTATAAACAGGATTAAACTTGACCGTACATAACAAAAACGCGATTAAAGTCAATTATAATCATAATTATTCATGACTAAAAAGCCACAGACTGAGTGGATTCCAGTCTGTGACCTGATTAGATTTTTATACTTTCTTTAGAGGACTTTTAAAACATATTTTGTTTCTTTATTTTCCCGACAGGGGTGCGACCCCGCCAGACCTGTTCAGTATTAATACCAGTCCCGGCAGAGGGTTCTCCCCTAACTGCCTCTATCAGTTAACTCATGCCAGGTTTTACTATTCCAATTTGTTCTAAAACATGTTATACTCAAAAAGCTGTCGAACCTCCAGCAGAAAAGAGGTGGACTCCATGGAAGAAATTCTCACCACATTTCTTGTCTCTGTTATAGCAGGCGTAGTTAGCTACTACATATGCAAATGGCTGGACAGCAGACGATAGACAGCAACAGTCTAAACGGAATAGCTCACCGTAACGAACAAGAAAGCCCCCAGAGCTGGCACTCTGAGGGTTTTTGTTTTGCTTCAAGGAATCTCACCACATTCCTTAGCTACTGTTAGTATATGCGCAATGTGCCAAAAAGTCAACTCAAAAATAGTGGGTGAAAAAGCCGCAGGCTGGATGGGTGCCAGTCTGTGGCTATCTTAAGATAATCTTATTTACCCTCCGTAGTTTTACATTGCAAAATCTTCTCCAGTTCAGCTACTCTTTTAAGTGCTTCTGTTGTCTCTTTTTGGGCCTTTATTTTTTCTTTTTCAGCAAAATCCGCTCTCTGACGTTCCCTTTCTGTATTTTTGCGTTCAGCTTCCTGACCTTTTACATGATCGTATCTCTCTCAAATCCCTTCATATAGATTAATGACACCGTTACTGAAAACTTATAAAAAATTATAAACTTTTATGTTCCATTCCTACTTCAACGAATATGCTTTTGATGATATAAATATCCATCTACTCACAGGTTTTTGTACTCTCCAGGGGTTTCCATATTTTCGAATATTTTTTTCGTTTTTGAATCATATTCCGCAGACCAATAAGCAAATTCGTCAGTTTTTACTTGATCGCTTAAGTTAACAGATAAAAAAGTTTACACACGAAAAAAGAAGGGAAAGCCAGACTTTTTTGTATGACTTTCTCCCTTCTTTTATCCATTTTATTTTGCCTTAAATACAGCGACTTTCTCTTTTGACAGATCAATCTTATCCGGAAGGATGGAAGTTTTCTCAGTGGATTCTGATGTTGTGAATCCTGTTGAGTCGGAAGTATTTGACTTCATCGCATCCTGCAGAGTATTGCTTACTGTCACATTTGCAGAAAAGATATCTGTTCCTGTGGAAGCTGCTGCATCACCTGTTGTTGTGCTTACTGTACTGCTGCTCTGCATTTCCTGAACCTGTTCCTGTGTCGGGTAGAAGGATGGCTGGCGGATGTAACGGAAGCTTGCACTGTATGCTTCGCCTACTGTTACTCCATTCTTGCCGGAGGAGCAGTGTACTGCGATCCAGTCACCTGCGTCTGTTTTACCGCAGAGAATACCTACATGATTATCGCTTCCTGCTTCCGGTCCTTTCTGGAACACCAGATCTCCGGGCTGTGCATCTGCCTCAGTTACCACGTTTGCTTTCTCCCACTGATCGGAAGTTCCGTCGCCTACAGCTTCCTGCATTGCTTTATCCTGATATCCGTTGATCACTGCCCAGGTGACAAAACCACTGCAGTCCAGTCCGTATGCGCGGATGGTTCCAGTGCTCTTGCTTCCCTCGGCTGATACCTTCTCGCTGGTTCCCCAGCCTGGATCTTCACCGATCACTGTGGATTTGCCGCCCCAGAAGTAACCGACTTTACCAACCAGTGAATAGGCTGCGGAGATAACATTTACTCTTTCCTCGGAAACATCATCTCCTACGCTCTCGCGGACAAAACCGTTGGCAGCTGTTACTACCGCGCAGAGGAGTTTGCAGTCTGTCTCCACATATTTCTTAAGGATCGTACGATCCTTTTTTGCGATTTTATTTTTCTTAATATAGTAGTTGATTTTACGATTAGCGTATGTAACGTGAGTGATATCCTGCTTGTCCCTTACGATCGGGTTCATCTCTGCAAAGATTTTCGCAAGGTCTTTCTTGCAGGAAGAATCCAGTGTAAATTCTGTTTTTCCGTCCTGGCTCTGCTGATATACATAGACTGCAAGGATATCCTGCCAGTTTCTTACCAGAAGACTGTCTGCAGATGTGGTGGTCTTGCTGCCGTTTACATCGCTGGCATCTGCTACTTTGTTCTTCTCTTTATATTCCTTCTCGATCTCATCCATAACAGAAGCGAAATCATCTGAGAAGGTCAGATTGTAGTTATTCTTCAGGCTGTCCAGATAGAAATCCTTACCTGCGTGGATATTGGACGCATAATATACCGGAGTTCCGGTCTGTGCAGCACTGGTATTACTCGTAAATGGATTATTCGTATTCGCATTGTTCTTCTGCGCTTCCAACTGAGCAATAGTCGCTTCTGCCTGAACCAGCAGATTATAATTAGAAACCTGTGCCTTCTCTGTATCAGACAGGGCATTATATGCAGTGCGGATGCTCTGAACAGTGGCTTTCTTCTCCAGCGTGATGGTCTGTGCGTTCAACTCTTTGATTCTGTCGATCACATCCTGGGCTGCCTTTGTAATCTGTGAAGACGGTGTTGGTGTAGGATTCGCAGGTGTCGGAGTCGGATCTGTTGGTGTCGGAGTCGGATCTGCCGGTGCAGGTGTTGGCTCTGCAGGTGTTGGTGTCGGATCTACCGGTGCAGGTGTCGGGTCTGCAGGTGTCGGATCTACCGGCGCAGGTGTTGGCTCTGCAGGAGTCGGATCTGCCGGCGCCGGATCCTCTGATCCTGAATCAAAATCACCGGAATCGCTGAAATCAGAACCGTCTGCTGTATACGCAGCAGTATCCTCTGCTGCAAGTACGGACGCAGGACCGGATAATACCATTCCTGACATCAATGTCAGACATAAGAATCTGGTAAGATACTTGTTTTTCATATATCTAAATTGCTCCCTTCTTACTGTGAGCATGTCCTTACCCCCTGTTTATAAGGGCATACTGTCTAAATTACTTTTCACATTATTATGTTATTTCATAAGTGAATTATCCCGAAATATTAACCTGTTTTATTCTAGCATAATCATTTTTTGAAATCAACAGCTCAGGGCAGGTAAATTCCAGATTTGACCAAAATTCATTTTTTTGTCACATTTTAACCGAATCAAGTAAGTCCCCCTGCAGAAGTTGCGAAAAGCAACAAGCAGTGAGGAAGATATGTTTCAGAATGCAGGAAGGCTGTGCGGATATGATTTCCACACAGCCTTCCTGTATTCTTAGCGTATCTCTGTCAGGCTGCCTGAATGGCTCCTGCAAAGTTCTTATTACCAATGCAGATCTGTATCAGTCCCTGCACTACCTGAAAACACATATTCAGGATAAAGCGGATATCCTCTTCCACGCTGCGGAGCTTGTTGAGGTATTTCTCATGAGTAGCTTCGATATAATCGATCAGGGTGGAGAAATCTGCGAAGCGGATGGCCGGTTCCAGATATGCATGCGCTTCTCCCTGCTGTATACATTCTTTCAGTCTGTTCTTAAGTACTTTCTCATAATGATTATGCTGGCTGAAGCTTCCTGTATATGTTTTGTTATGAGGAAAGGTAAAATAATCCGCCATATAATGGATCACTTCGCCGAACCGACGCCAGTAAACTCTCTGGTTACTCTCATCCGGTCTGATATCTGTCAGTTCTTTCATCCGGTTCTTGACATCTTCAAATGTTCCGTAGAACTCGTGTCTTCTGGTGATAAAGGACGGTTTGATATCCGGCAGAATGCTGCCCAGACAGAAAGCCTTTCTGTGAGACTGCAGGCTTACTGTGGTCTGCATCTGATCCGCAAGGTATCTTGCTAATAAAATATGTGATTTTTTACGCAATTTTCTTCCTCTTCTTTCTTTTGAGAACCTATCATTCTTATATATGGGAACGAATAATAATCAACTTAACCAACATAGAATACTATAGCAGATTTATACCTGTTATTCAAATAAAATTTTTGTAAACTTTTTCACATTTTCAGGTCAGACAACTGTTTCAGTAATTCCAGGTCACTGTCCTTTACTTTCAGGTTTGTCTCTATCTTCTCTCCCTCAGGAGTGGTGATCGCAATTTCAATGATGCTTCCTTCTTTAAGCCCTTTGCGTGAAACTGCCTGACAGAATGCCGGGAACTTGGGATGATTGCTCTTAAAGGTGTTCCATGCGCCTGTGATCTTCATGATATTTCCTATATTGTTTCCTATGTTCATATGATTGTTGTGTCCTTTCTTATCTCAACTGAATATTCCCGATTCTGAGAACTGATGCATATAATAACATACTTCAACGGATTTGGCTATACCAAAAGCCCCCCAGGATTAACTCCCGAGGGCTTTCATGCTGCTCATATTAAATTGTGATTATTCTACATTCTCAAACATCTCTGCTAATGTCATGGAGATTTTCGGAAAATCTTTCAGTGTCACCACTGTATCTGCATTATAATGTTCTTCTTCTGGATCATCCTGCAAGATATAGCTATACTTCAAATCATATTTACCATCCTCAAGATAATAAATCTGTACTGCTCTTTCTTTCGGTGAGATGATCCAATACTCTTCTACACCTGCTGCCTGGTAAATTTCTTTCTTCACAGTCATATCTCTTAATGCTGTTGCCGGGCTAAGAGTTTCCACAATAAATCTGGGTGTACCAGTATAGGAACCACCTTTCAAATGCTTACGGTCACATATAATCATCACATCTGGTATCACATAATCATTATTCTCCTGTGCATGATATTTATAATCCAGATTCTCCATGAATGCTAAACACAGTGTTCCCTGTAAACCGGTTGATATGATTCGATAAATATTACCATCTACAAGCCCATGCTGATAATTTGGTGATGGTGACATATCATAGATTACACCATTAATCTTCTCTTCTTTTCTATATTCCTCTTCAAGTAATGGCATATTATCACCTCCAAGTGAGTTTGGTTATATGTACATTATAATATAGGTTATGTCTGTTCAGCAACCTGTTTTTGATTCTGACAAAACGAATATAGATATCCGGTTACTGTTCAGGTTTGACACCATTTTGACACCATTTTTCACAAAGATGCGTAAAAATACGGTAAGATAGTGAAATTGAACTTCTCGCAAACCCTTTAGATCTCGCTGAAATCCGGTGTTCCATACAGGTCGAATGGAGTTGACTGGTAGACATAGTAATTCAGCCAGTTTGTATACAGGTTGTTCGCATGTGCTCTCCACATAAGAAGCGGTCTGTTTTCCGGGTTGTTGTCTTTGTAATAATTCTCCGGGATTTCGATGGGCAGGTTTTTGCTGACATCACGTTTGTACTCACCGTCAAGAGTCACACGATCATATTCAGGATGTCCCATTACAAAGATCTTGCGGCCGCCGTCTGCCATTGCAAGGAAAAGCCCTGCTTCATCGGATTCAGCAAGCACTGTCAGCTCTTTGCAGTTATGGATATCCTCGATGGGAACTTCCGTATGTCTGGAATGAGGTGCAAGGAACATATCGTCGAATCCGCGTACCAGCGGAATCTTACGATTCATCACTTTATGCCAGAAAAGACCGAACATCTTCTTATTAAGTTTGCGCTTTTTCAGTCCATAGTGGTGGTAGAGTCCTGCCTGTGCAGCCCAGCACAGATAAATGGTGGAGGTAACATGGGTGTTTGTCCAGTCCATGATCTCTACCAGTTCCTTCCAGTAGTCTACCTCTTCGAATTCCATCTGCTCTACAGGAGCACCTGTGATGATCATTCCATCATATTTGTTATTTTTCAGTTCCGGAAATGTCTGATAAAATTTATTCAGATGACTCACAGATGTATTCTTCGCTTCATGGCTCTGTACTGCCATAAAGGTGACATCTACCTGCAGCGGTGTGTTGGAAAGGGAACGCAGAAGCTGAAGCTCTGTCTCCTCTTTCAGAGGCATCAGGTTCAGAATGAGGATCTGAATGGGGCGGATATCCTGATGGGATGCACGTGACTCATCCATCACGAAAATATTTTCTTTTTCCAGAATCTCTTTTACTGGCAGATCGCTCTGTATTTTAATTGGCATTATCTTATCTCCTGTTCTTATTATTTTATTGTTGTGCCATCTTCAGGAAATCTTCTTCCGAAAGGATTGGAATTCCCAGTTCTTTGGCTTTTTTATTCTTTGAAGAATTGGAAGTTGTGTCATTATTGATCAGGTAGTTCGTCTTCGATGTTACTGATCCGGTCACCTTGCCTCCCAGAGACTCAATAAATTCCTTTGCCTGTGCTCTGTTTGCAAAGTGCTCCACACTTCCTGTGATAACGAAATTCATGTTCCGGAAAATCTGCTCACCTGTCTTTTCTTCTTTCTTAACAGTCAGATGGCTCATCAGATGATCCAGTTTTCTGTTATTATCCTCGTTTGAAAAATAATCAGTCAGACTTCCGGCAATTACCGGTCCGATGGTATCAATAGAGCTGATCTCCTCTTTATCTGCATGGCGGATCTTCTCCAAATCATCATCAAAATGCCTGCAGATCACTTTTGCATTGGCAAGACCGATATTGGCGATTCCAAGGCTGTAGATCACCTTCGCAAGAGTAGTCTCCTTAGCTTTATCAAGGCTGGTCATCAGGTTCTCAAAGGATTTCTCCCCGAATCCGTCCATCTCCACGATCTCATCACGATGCTTTCCAATCTCAAAAATATCTCCGAAATCATGAATAAAGCCTCTTGCAATGAATTTCTCCAGTGTTGCTTCTGACAGTCCGTCAATGTTCATGGCATCCCTGCTTGCAAAAAGTGCAAAGGATTTGATCTTCTTTGCGGCACAGTCAGGATTTGTACAGTAAAGTGCCTCCACATCATTTACCTTCTGTATCTGTGTTCCATGGCCACATGCAGGGCAGGTATCCGGAATTTCCAGTTTACTGCTGCGTGTGAGGTTTTCTGCAATCTGCGGAATGATCATATTTGCTTTATATACAGTGATCGTATCCCCGATACCAAGCTGCAATTCTTTTAGAATGCTCACATTGTGTACGCTGGCGCGGCTCACAGTGGTTCCCTCCAGCTCAACCGGTTCAAAAACAGCCACCGGATTGATCAGCCCTGTTCTTGACGGGCTCCATTCGATCTCAAGAAGATGGGTTTCTCTGATCTCATCTGCCCATTTGAATGCAAAAGCATTTCTGGGAAATTTCGCTGTTCTTCCAAGGGAATCTCCGTATGCAATATCATCATAAAGAGCAACCAATCCGTCCGACGGAAAATCATTCTCAGTGATCGCAGTTGAAAAATATTCCATGGCTTCATCCAGCGTTGAAGCTGTGACTGTCCTGTATTCCACTACATCAAATCCCTGTTCTTTCAGCCATTCAAACTGCCGGGCTCTCGAATTATGGAAATCAACCCCGTCGGCGCTTACCAGCGTAAATGCGTAGAAACGCACATTCCTGCGGGCTGTGATCTCATTGTTTAACTGGCGGACAGAACCGCTGCATAAGTTTCTCGGATTCTTGTATTTCGCATCAACGTCTTCTATGGATTCATTGATCCGTTCAAAGTCCGAATAGGTAATGATCGCTTCCCCACGCAACACCAGTCTTCCCTGATACGGGATTTTAAGAGGAACGTTCTTAAATACTCTGGCATTATTGGTGACAACCTCTCCTGTCACACCGTTTCCACGTGTAACTGCTTTGGCAAGTCCTCCATTCTCGTAGGTAAGAACGATCGTCAGTCCGTCCAGCTTCCATGACAGAAGCGTTTTGTGTTCCCCGATAAATTCCCTCAGAACTTCTCTGTCCTTAGTCTTGTCCAGAGACAGCATGGGGGATTCGTGTTCTTCTTTTGGAAGCTGGTCAACTGCCTCGTACCCTACGCTTACGGTTGGGCTGTTTGCCAGAACAGTGCCTGTTTCTTTCTCCAGAGCCTGAAGCTCGTCGTACATCTGATCGTACTCTCTGTTGCTTATGATCTCTGTATCCTGCTGGTAATACGCCTTTGCTGCCCTGTCCAGCTTTTGCACCAGCTCTTTCATTCGCATGATCGCTGCTGTTTCCATTCTGTTCTCCTGTTCTGATCACTGTTTCACTTGTGGAAGATTCCAGTAAATGGTTCAGTTCTTCCCACTCCTGTGCTGTGATCTCTCTGTATTCGCCTTCTCTGATCCCGTCCAGAGTCAGATTCATGATCCTGATCCTTTTCAGCTTCTGTACCTCATATCCCAGATACCGGCACATTCTGCGGATCTGCCGGTTCAGTCCCTGTGTCAGAATGATCCGAAAGCTGCATTCTCCTGTCTGCACCACTCTGCATGGTCTGGTCACCGTATCAAGAACAGGGACTCCCTTGCTCATCCTTCGGACAAATTCCCTGTCCACCGGCTTATTCACTGTCACAAAATATTCTTTCTCATGATAGTTTCCGGCGCGCATGATCTTATTGACCAGATCTCCTTCATTTGTCAGAAGGAGAAGGCCCTGTGATTCTTTATCCAGTCTGCCCACAGGATAAACACGCAGAGGATAATCCAGATAATCTGTTACCGTCGTCTCATCAAACTGCTGCTTTGTACTGCACACGATCCCTCTGGGTTTGTTAAAAAGAAGCAGTACTTTTTTTTCATTTTTATGGACAGGTATATTGTCTGCACAGATCTCATCTTCCAGGCTGACTTTCTGGCCGCTTTCTGCTTTTTTTCCGTTTACCGTAATCCTTCCCTCTTCGATCATCCGGTCGGCTTCCCGTCTGGAGCATATGCCTGCCTCGCTTAAATATTTGTTTATTCTGATTTTTTCGTCCATTGTTCTATTATATAATTTTTTGTACATCTTATCAACGGTGAAATTTTGATGGAATTTTTCTGGAATTTTTTTCAAAAGGGCAGGAATGGGGAATCGCCTTGTATTTTGTCAGATTTTATTGTATGATATCGAATGACAGGATATCTTTTTTGTCACTGATTTTATCAAAAAGGAGGCTTTCATGTCAGATCATTTACCACGTACAAACCGGTGGCTGATCGCACTTTCTGTTATTCTGTGTCTGATACTTGGAGGAATTTTCACCCGTTCTTCCGCTGTGACTTCACAGGCAGATGCCATCAGCGATGCCGGAGCTTTCGTGTCAGAAGATCAGGATTCTGCGGAGTTTACTTCTGAGGAAACATTGACTGATAGCAATGATAATTTTACGGATTCTTCTTCCGGGAAACTGTTTGGACGCACTTCTTCAGATTCATCTGAAACTTCTCCGGGCGGTCCTGCATTAAGCACTGATATCTCGCCTGAGGCATCAGAGGGCAGCTGGGCTTCCAGCGGAAGTAACTGGATGTTTCTGGTGGATGATAAACCATACACAGGATGGTTCACAGATACAGACGGGAAACAGTACTATATGGATGAGACCGGTATTATGCAGACAGGCTGGACAGATATCGGAAAGAAGCGGTATTATTTTGATATGGATGGCATTCTGCAGACAGGGACTGTGATAATAGATAAGAAAACTTATGAACTGGATACAGATGGTTCTCTGAAAGGTTATACGCCAAAGAAAAAATCCTCGAAGAAGAAATCTTCAGATAAGTCAGCTACCTCTGACAAGTCCGGTACATCTACGGCAAAGAAGTCGGTTGCCCTTACTTTTGATGATGGTCCCAGTTCTTTTACAGACCGTCTTCTGGACTGTCTGGAAGAAAATAATGCAAAGGCAACTTTCTTTATGGTGGGTACTGAGATTGCCAGTTTTCCGGACGAAGTAAAACGCATGAAAAAACTGGGCTGTGAACTTGGAAACCACACTTATGACCATAAGGATCTGGCGACTCTTTCTTCGGATGAGATCAGTTCAGAAATTGCAAGAGTGGATGAACAGCTTGTAAATCTTACAGGTGAGGGTGCTTCGGTGGTCCGCCCGCCATATGGATCTGTTAATGATACGGTAAAATCAACTGTGGGAACCCCGATGATTCTGTGGTCCATTGACACTCTGGACTGGAAAACGCAGGATGTGGAATCTACGGTTGAGGAAGTCATGAATAATGTAAAAGATGGTTCCATTATTCTGATGCACGATATCTTCAGCACCTCTGTAGATGCAGCCGAGATCCTGATCCCGCAGCTTATCGAAGAAGGCTATCAGCTTGTAACAGTGCACGAACTGGCTTCCCTGCATCAGACAGAATTATCGACAGGAGTTACATACGGTGAATTTAATCGAATCAAGTAAATCCCTTGCGGAAGTTGCGAAAAGTAATAAGAACAGCAAAATCTCCAGCAGAAGCTGACAAGAACAATGTCAGAAAAACGGAACGTAAAAATACAGGCAGTTACCACAAGGATAACCGCCTGTATTTTTTACGTTCCATATTCAATTTTATTCAAGTAAATCTCCTCTGATGTATCCGGTCTGACCGTCGTAGTCAATCTGAACCCATTCACCATCAGTACCTGTCTTCTGAACCTGATCACCTGCTGAGATCACGCCAAGGATATCAGCATCTGTGCTGGCTTCTGCGCGTACATTACATTCCTCCGAAGCAGTAAGCATCGTGCCATCTTCTGCCTCTGTTGACACACCTGCTTCCTCCCCAAGACCATTCAGGAATTCTTCAAGAGACGGATCAGATTGCTGTGCCTGATCCAGTTCATTCTGCACCTTCTTTATAAGAGCTGAAACATCACTGTCTGATAACTGTTTTTCCATATATGCGGAAATCTCAGAATCCTGTAAAGCTCCGTTATTGATCACCCAGTTTCCTTCGCTGTTCTTATATACATAGAACTGAGTCAGTGCAGGGGCCTTGGTCTCAACGCCCTGACAGATATACGAGAAACAGGCGTAAACCACGTAAGAATCATCTGTCATACCTTTCTTCGTGTACACATCGCCTACTTCATACCCTTCGATATAATCTTTCAAATTTGTGACTTTTGACTCATCAGACGGTGTAAAATCATCTTCCAGAGTCTTCAGCGTTGCAATATCTTTTTCCCCCAGAGCCTGATAATAGCTCGTAATCAATGCAGTAACATCTGCATCTGCTGTTTCCATGGGATTGGCGTCTTCTTTCTTCTCGTCAGACTCCCCTTCACTTATCGGAGAAGAAGGAACATTTCCCTGGTCTTCGGATGTGGTTTTCTGTTCATCTCCGGAATTCCCCTTATTACTTCCGGAACAGGCTCGAATGCCGCAAAACAGGACAACCACAATTATCAGAATAGCTCCACCCAGCATAAAATACCGGAGATTATCTGATAACCATTCTCTAAAATCATCCAAGTTCTTGTCCTCCTTATGAGTTACCGTTTGCTCCGTTCACTGCCGCCATACGATTTCTGACAGTTCCCGATTCTGATAACTCCTGTGATACAACGCACCGGAACTGTACATACGTCCCAGGCAGCACGCCTGAAGGGAATCGAACCCCCGCACATGGTACCGGAAACCACTGCTCTATCCACTGAGCTACAGGCGCGTATCTTGAAAATCTGATTTTCAAAGGATTTATATAATTTATTTAATACAAGGTCTATATTATCATAATTACCGAAAAAAGTAAAGTTTTTTATTTTGTTACAAAAGATGCATTATTTTGTTACAAGTCAAAAATTATGGGCAGTCATGCATTGTGCTGACTGCCCGGTTTTATTTACATTTTCAGATCGTCGAATTTTAATCGGATGATCACCAGGGTGATCGCCATAAGAATGATTCCTGCCGGAAGTGCGATCCATGCTGTCTGTACAAATCCTGCGATAATATAAGTCAGGAAAGATACTGCTGCTGCAACCATTGCATAGGGAAGCTGTGTGCTGACATGATTTACATGTTCACACTGTGCACCTGCTGATGCCATGATGGTTGTATCGGAAATCGGTGAACAGTGATCTCCACATACAGCACCTGCCATACATGCAGAAATAGAGATGATCATCAGTTCATGATTTGTTCCTGAGAATACATTAACAACAATCGGAATCAGGATACCAAAGGTTCCCCATGAAGTACCTGTTGCAAATGCGATAACAGCCCCGATCACAAAGATAATTGCAGGAAGGAAATTCATCAGCCCGCCTGCAGAGCTTTTAACAATTGCAGATACAAATACAGATGCACCAAGGCTGTCTGTCATGGCCTTCAATGTCCAGGCAAAAGTAAGGATCAGGATCGCAGGTACCATTGCCTTGAATCCGTCCGGAATACACGCCATACAGTCTCTGAAATTCATAACACGACGTATCAGATATAAAACAATCGTGATAACCAGTCCGAAGAAGCTTCCAAGCACCAGTCCCACAGATGCATCACTCTGTGAAAATGCAGTTACAAAATCAGTTCCGCTAAAGAAACCACCTGTATAGATCATACCGATTACGCAGCATATTACAAGGCTTACGATCGGGATCAGAAGATCGATCACCTTGCCACGCGGATTACTTTTCTCATCTTCAGCCGCGTTTGCATAAGGACGTGCAGGTGTTGTGTAGATATCGCCTTTTAAAGCATTTGTCTCATGAACACCCATTGTTCCGAATTCTACTTTCATAAGAACCATTGCCACCATCATGAAGATCGTAAGCAGTGCGTAGAAGTTATAGGGAATTGCATGTACAAACAGGGTAATTCCATCCTCTCCTTCTACAAATCCGCTAACTGCCGCAGCCCATGAAGAAATCGGTGCAATGATACATACCGGTGCTGCTGTGGCATCGATCAGGTACGCCAGCTTTGCGCGGGACACATTGTGCTTATCTGTCACAGGACGCATAACGCTTCCTACTGTCAGACAGTTAAAATAATCGTCAATAAAGATCAGTACACCAAGAATGATGGTTGAGAGTTCCGCACCAACTCTGCTTTTAATCCTCTTACCGGCCCAGCGTCCGAATGCTGCGGAACCGCCTGCCCTGTTCATCAGGCATACCATGGTTCCCAGAATAACAAGGAAGATCAGGATACCCATATTATAAGAATCTGTCAGAACGCTGATCATTCCGCCTTCAAAAATATGAAGGATTGTTCCTTCGAAATTAAAATTAGAGTAGAACAGTGCACCAACCAGTATTCCTACAAACAGTGAACTGTATACTTCTTTGGTGATCAGTGCCAGTGCAATGGCAACAAGCGGCGGAACCAACGACCAGAATGTGCCGTAAAATTTCGCAGATGCAGCCACCTCTTCCTCTGCTGCAAGTACAGTCAGCGGACTTGCCAGTATCAGCAGCATCAGTGCTGAAAGGCAGAGCGAAAGTCTTTTTATGTTACTTTTCATTTCTTTTCTCCTTCTCTTGTAAGATATATGATATTTCGATCATAGCACGCCTCTTAATTAATGCATTTGAAACAGCTTGGCAGAATTTCACGCTCTGATGAGCCGGATCAATATGCATTATTTACGAGGATTACTATAATCAAATCTGTAAATGTAGCAGGATTCCGTCTGTGCGATCAGTTCACAACCACACTCTGTCAGAAAATCATGGTCAACCAGCCCGATCTGTGTTACTACGAAATCTGTCTTTGATTTCTTCAACGCAGCCTGAAACCCTTCTTTATCTTCATAGATATGATAATCGATCACATCCAGCAATGCTTTCTGTCTTTTATAGAAACTGCTGTTCTCATCATAGTTTCCCGCCACTGTACTGCCTGATCTGTAGATACTTGCATTTCTGCTTATTACAGTGGCGATCCCCGCATCATACTGTCGCACAATACTGTTAAGACTGCCGTCAAAAACAACCCTTGGAAAATCATCCTCCTGGTTCTGGTGGATCACGTCGCAGACTGCACGCAGATCATTGGGCACCTTATAAATATTCTCTGCCATTGCAAAATTGGTCACTACCCCGTCCAGCGGATTTCCCAGGATCACAAAACCTGTCAGCACAGCTGCAGCCATAAGAACTTTTATCCAGGTCTTTCTAAAAGCGGTCACAAGTCTGACTCCATAGTAGGCAACCGCCGGGATCACAGGAAGAATCCAGATAAACCGGTAATATTCATTCTCAAACTTCGCCTTTGCGATAAGATATTTTACAACCAGCGGATTATATACTGTCAGCAGCAGAAATACTGTATAGCCGATAAATATCCCGGACTTTCTTTTTCTCCCCAGGACCAGTGTGCAGATCAGTCCTACAGCAAACAGAAGAGGATACCAGCAGGAACCCCAGTACAGCTTCATACATGCATCAACAAAGCGCAGTCCCAGTTCCTGAATTGTTACACCTGCCATTTTTTTCTCCTTTCTGTATTATGATGCAGCCAGCGTCAGCAGACCGATTCTGCATGCAAAAAATACAGCTGCATATAATGCCGACGGAAGCATACACACTGCACAATATACCAGCCCCGAAAATCTCTTATTCATAACTGCCGCCGGAGCCATTCCCGCTGCGATCACGATCGGAAAGATGATAGCAGAACCGGAAAATGTCAGCGCACTGACCGCTGTGACAAACAATATGATCCAGACATTCCTGCTGTTTTTCTCCTGCAGATACCAAACGGCACACATGAGAACTGAAGGGATAGCAATGTTGGCAAGGATGGCTTTTCCCTCGTAGCTTCTGGTAAAGAAAAAAGTTCCGGAAGAATAAATCGTACCGCAAAACAGCTGTAAAACACAGACAAAGACAAGCATCAGATCTGCTTTCTTCCTGTTTCCGTCAAACAGTCTCTTACCGATCTGATAAATGATCAGATTGGCAGTCACTACATTCATACATGACATTACCTGCTTTGCCTGCACAATGGGATGGATTCCCAGAAGTCTGCACCACACTGCATTATGCATCGGATATGCGGAAAAAACATATCTGGCCTGAAATGCCTTCTGGATTGCTCCGTTAAAGGGATTATATCTGCCAAGAGTATCTGTGTATACAGAAGTACTCACTGTACCTACATAATACGCCGCATCTACTGTTGTATCCTCGTAAAAGATCACAATCAGACACTGCAGCAATACTACGGCACCTGCAAGGATAATCATCACAGAGTGATTTTTCCATATTTCAGAAATGCTTCCAAAAATTCCACTGCATGTTTCCGTTTGTCCGGCACGTATTCTCCGTTGTTTTTTTATTGTGCAGATCACAGCTGCGCAGATAACCAGAGCCATGATTCCTGCCCATATATAAGCCGCAGCTGTCAGGGATACCCATTTCAGTGTCATCGGTACGATCACCAGTTCAAACACTGCAAAGTAAACCAGATATCCCAGTATGAAAGTCAGGGAACAATCCCCTTTTACTTTCAATATCCGGACCAGAACAATGCCTGCTGCATAAAAAACTATAAATTCCAGGGCAAAACCTGCACAGGCAAGGCATAATTCTCTCATTCTTCCACCTTTGTCCCTGACCGGATGGATTCGCGGTTTTTCAAAATCTCCATGGCAATCTTCTCAGGAGTCATCGGAAGCTCTGTCAGACGCACACCTGTTGCATTATAAATTGCCTCAGCCAGTGCCGGACATGGAGTATCAATTACAAGCTCACCAATGGATTTGGCACCAAAAGGACCGCTCTTTTCGTAACTGCACTCGAAATCCACGCGGATATTTCCGATATCCTGTCTGGTTGGGATCTTATACTGCATAAAAGAGTTGTTGCGGATCTTACCTTTATCTGTATATTGTACATCTTCCCAGAGAGCCATGCCAATTCCCTGTGCAATACCGCCCTCCGTCTGTACACGTGCAAGATTCGGATTGATCGGTGTACCGCAGTCAACAACCGCCACATAATCCAGAACATCCACACTGCCTGTCTCTGTATCCACCTCTACTTCTGCCATACCTACCATAAACGGCGGCGGCGAGATCGGTGAAGAATGCTGTTTCACAACCTGAAGCTCGATATTGTTAAAGAAAGTGCTCTTTAATGCAATATCTTCCAATGAAACTTTCTTCTGGGCATTTTCAGAACTGATGGCATCCATATCAACACTATAGCCCTCTTCTGCATCTGTCATATGACCTGCTGCATTTCCGTCTGCCCCATCGCTTATCTCAAGTGTCTCATCATAGAATACACAGGATCCGTCAAAATCAACTTTTCCCTCATCTACTTCCATCATCTCTGCGCCAAGCTTACAGATTTTTTTCTTCAGCTCCTCACAGGCCTTCATAACCGCTACACCGGTGGTATAGGTTGTAGCGGAAGCATAGGAACCGGAATCATAAGGAGAGATATCCGTATCCACGCTGAATACTACTATGTTGTCCATAGGTGTATTCAGACAGTCTGCCGCGATCTGTGCCATAACGGTATCACAGCCTGTTCCCATATCCGTACATCCAAGTGCCAGTGTATAAGAACCATCTTCATTCAGCTTAATATCTGCGCCGCCTACGTCAACTCCTGCAATAGAGGAACCCTGCATAGCCATGGCAACACCGACTCCGCGGACCTTTCCATTTCCCATATCCCTGCATGGATATTTGGAATCCCAGTCCATCATCTCTTTGGCGCGCGCCATACAGCGGTCCATGGAACAGCTCTGTGCATAAGGAACATCCGGATATCCCGGAAGAGGACCGCCCTCTACAGGCATATTCATTTCTTTTACCTTAACAGGATCCATTCCCATCTTATGTGCCAGCTCATTTACTGCAGATTCCACTGCAAAAATACCCTGGGTTGCACCATAACCACGATAGGCACCTGCAGCCTGCACATTTGTATAGACAACATCAAAAGCAAACCTGTGGGCCTCTGTATGTCTGTAAAGAGCGATTGATTTATGACCGCTGAGTCCTACTGTTGTAGAACTGTGTTCTCCGTATGCTCCAGTGTTGGACAAAGTATAAAGATCAATTGCCTTGATGATACCATTTTCATCTGCACCTGCGCGTACTGTGATCTCCATCTCATGGCGCGGTGAAGAGCAGATCATGGACTCATATCTGGAGAAGATCATCTTGGACGGGCGGCCTGTTTTCCAGGTCACGATCGCCGGATAGATCTCACTGACAGAGGTCTGCTTTGCACCAAAGCCGCCACCGATCCTTGGCTTGATCACACGTACTTTGGAGGCAGGAATGTCCAGTGCCCTTCCAACGATCCTTCGCACATGGAATGGAATCTGTGTTGAGGACAGAACGATCAGTCTGCCGAAATGATCCATATAGCAGGCTGTGCGGAAAGTCTCCATCATAGTCTGCTGGTTTGCTCTTGTATGATAAGTGCGCTCTACAGTATATTTACACTTTGCCAGAACTTCATCTACATTTCCATGTTCTTCCACTGCAGATGCACATAAGTTTCTTTTGTTGTCTCCGCCAAGAGGGATTTTCAGCTTCCAGTCATCCTCCGGATGGACCAGGATCGGATTATCTTTTGCCTTGTGGATATCCAGAACCGGTGTCTCCACGCGGTAATCTACGCGGATTCTCTTCAATGCTTTATCTACCGCCTCTTCTGTCTCACCCGCAACAATGGCAACTGCATCTCCCACAAAACGTACATGACGGTCAAGGATCAGTCTGTCATCCGGACTCATCTCCGGTGCAGTCTGGCCGGCAAGGGTAAAACGTTTCTGAGGCACATCTTTATAGGTAAGGATACATGCAATTCCGGCCACCTTCTCGGCAGTACCTGTTTTAATATCTTCCACCCAGGCGTTGGCGTGGGGACTTCTCAGTATCTTCACGATCAGGCAGTCCCTTGGTGCCAGATCATCTGTATAGACAGGCTTTCCGGTTACCAGTGACATTGCATCTGTTTTACGTACAGGTTGATTTACATATTTCATCTTTATGCTTCCTCCTGTGCTTTCTTATATTTCAGGAACTTCAGGATACTCCTTGTCTGGGAAACAAAACCGGAACATCTGCACAGATTTCCCGCAAGATATTCTTTGATCTGCTCCTCTGTGGGATCTTTGATCTCGTTGAGCATCGCAAATACATTCATGATAAATCCCGGATTGCAGAAACCGCACTGTTCCGCACCTTCATTCGCCAGAAAGCTTCCAAACTCCTGCGCTTCTCTCTGCATTCCTTCCAATGTAACGATTTTCTTTCCCTCAATGCGTGCTGCAAGTGTACTGCAGGAAAGCACCGGACGACCGTCCATAAGAACTGTGCAAAGACCACAGTTCGCAGTTTCGCAGCCTCTTTTCACGCTGAAACAGCCCTGTTTTCTTAAGAAATCGATCAGCAGTGTATCCGGGGAGATCTCTGCGTGGCGGTTCACTCCGTTAAGCCAGAAATTAATATTCATTTTTCATCCCTCCTACTGCTTCCCAGGCTCTTCTTGTCAATACTTTTACAAGAAGGGTTCTGTATTCCTTTGATCCTCGCATATTGCCTGCAGTAGGAACGTTCTCTGCCGCATATTCTGCAAAGGCTTCGATCGCCTCTTCCTTCTGCTTTTTTGTCATGTTCCGGAAATTCTTCAGGATCTGCTTCTTATCTTCCACGATCATGGCACGTGCAGGTCTGGCACCTATCACAGTCCTTGCCTCATTTCCGATCACAGAAGCTGCACAGGTCAGCACCGGGAAATCTGTTTTTATGTTTCTCTGACTTAAGTAACAGGTAAGAAGTGGCTCTTTTCGCACGATGATATTTACAAGGATGTCATTGTCCTTCTTCATATTTACAAATTCAGTCAGTGGAATACGGCCTGCATCATATAATTCTACCCATGTATCCATTCCCAGGAACATGGTCAGAACATCTGAGAAACCATATCTTCCATAAATGCTTCCTCCCACAGTGGCACAGTTTCTGAACTGTACGCCTACAATGTGGCAAAGGCTTTCTTTCATAGCTCCATGTGTGTAGGTATTCAGAGCTTCATTTGTCTCCAGGTCATGAAGCGGAGTCATACATCCGATGACAAATTCGTCATCATTCTCCGAAATCGCATCCAGCCCCAG
Organism: Blautia sp. DFI.1.216; assembly: GCF_020594215.1. Lineage (NCBI taxonomy): Bacteria > Bacillati > Bacillota > Clostridia > Lachnospirales > Lachnospiraceae > Blautia > Blautia sp. DFI.1.216. The sequence continues at coordinate 28,987 of NZ_JAJDML010000024.1, read as the reverse complement.
ACCGGAAAGATCAATCGCTGTGGATATTGCTCTGTTGCCCATTTTCATCCAGACCATTCCCCCAAGAATACGGGCTGTTTTCTTCTGGTTCAGTTCATAAGCTTCCGCCAGACTGTTTACCTTTACATAGCTTTTGATTTTCAGCATTATGTATCGTATCCCTTTCTTACATACTTTTCATATCTCTTGTAATATTTTGACTCGGATCTGTCGTCAGACAGCCAATTTAATATAATACCATAGCTTAAAGAAAAAATCTATAAATATCCTCTATATTCATAAATAAATTTTTGTTACTGTTCACTCCGTTCTCAGTAACGTAGCCAAAATTCATTCCAGATTGCCTGCGGCAATGGAATTTTGGCTTGTATGTCTCGGCAGTAATCCTGGTCAGGCGGACAATATCATCCGCTTTGCTGCTTGCTGTAAATATTACTCTAATTCTAGCATATGGTAGCCAAAAGTGTCTATTGATAAAACTATCCAAAAAAACACTTTTCAAAATATTATCGGATTAACTGCATCATTTGTTTCATTGCGAATCGTTTTTGTGCACTGTACCTAAATATTTTCGTAATATATTTAGTTTTTTATATATTTTACTGGATTTTTTCAAGTATCAATGTTATAATGTTCACAAATAAAAGACTTATCACTGTTAATTGCAGATAACAGGTACAATTTGCGAATATCCGCCTGAATCTATATCGTTCAATAACAGAGATGTCATAAAGGAGGGTTTGATTATGAGTAAACGCGTGATTACAATAAACAGGATGCTCGGCAGTAATGGCCGCCTGATCGGTAAAGCTCTGGCAGAAGAGCTTGGATTTGCTTTTTATGACAAAGAGCTGATCGATATTGCAGCTCAGAAAGAGAATATTCCTTTTGATCTGCTTGCCAAGGTTGATGAGAAACGTGGCAGCCAGTGGCGTTTTCCCATTGACCATGAACTTCAGATGGACAGCGATTTTCACTTTGTTCCCATGAATGATGTGCTCTTTGATCTTCAGCGAAAGATTATTCTGGATGCTGCTGAGAAAGAAGATTGTGTGATCGTTGGCCGATGCGCCAATCACATCCTCGACAATAAATGCCTGAGCGTATTTATCCATGCACCATTTGAGTATCGTGTACAGACTGTCATCGAGCGTACGGGACGGGAAGAAAAAAGTGCACAGAAGCTGGTTAAGAAAGTGGATAAAGAACGGCGTACTTATTATGAGTACTTTACAGATAAGAAATGGAAAGATATTTCCCAGTATCATCTGGCATTTGACAGCAGTAAATTTGAGCAGGATAAAATTATACAGATGATAAAGATGGCATTGTAAAATCAAACAGGGTTCCAGATTCAAAAGTCTTATCATGCAGGCACGAACGACTTTTTGAACCTGGGACCCTGATATCATATTATTTATTTTCTCCCAGAATATACTGCTTCAGGAAATCATAAATCTGATTCTCTGTTGGAGGACATCCCTTTACGTTATGTTCAAATTTACAGGTGCATGCACCTACACCCAGTTTTCCTGTTTTTCCGCGGTATCCCTGGCCGATGCAGATTTTCGTGTCCAGTTTCTCGAAAAGGCCGTCATTTTTAAGCATTTCCAGAGCCGGGATGAGATAACCATAGCAGGCACTGCAGGATTCTACTTCTTCTACTGCATCCTGAAGTTCTACCACTTTTCTTGATTTCGGAAGTTCTTTGCGGGCATTTTCCTCACAGTATATGATGCGGGAATTTTTCAGATCAGTACTTCCAACCCCAAGCTTCTCTGCCAGTTCAATATACGGTACATCTTTCGTTGTATAATGCATGATCTGACATACATAAGAATCGATCAGTACCGGATCCGTCCCCGCCCAGATACGGTTCATCACTACCGGATTTCCGCCATCCTCGAAATCCAGATCTCCGCAAATGTTATCAACCACGACAAAATCCTGATGGAGCCCCGCATTCAGATGTGCAATCGGTTCATGCAGTCCCATCGCATGAAAATGACGCTTCTCTGTATTGGGGATCAATCCTTTCATATTTTTCAATGCACATGTGATCTTTGTCTGACAATGGCCTTTCAATACCGGAACATTGATCAGAAAATCGATATTTGCCGCACGTTCACAGACATTCAGTTTCATCCCCCTGCAATCTCTTTCAATCCCCTTGTCTTTCTGCATATCCCAAAAAGGCACCTGATATTTTTCCGTTAGTTCACGATATCCGCACACTTCGTATGCTTCTATGGTCTTATCTCCCACCCAGGAGCCTTCCAGAATGGCAATATTTCCATATCCGTTTTCCTGCAGATACTCAATAATTCCCGCCACAATTTCCGGATGTGTGGTAGCTCCCCATGAAGCCTCGGAAGGTGATACAAGATTAGGCTTGATACCAATCTGCATCTTTTTATCTGAAATTACAGATGCCAGGCCGCACTGTGCCAGCAGTTCCTTTGTCATTTCTTTGTAATTGGTTCCGCTCTTTATATAGATTTCATTTTTGTTCATTACAAGATTATCCTTTACACTTTACATTCGAATATTTTTCTGCTGATTTTTGCATATCTTTTTTGCATTTCCCCCCGGAAGTTTTCTTCTGAATCGGTCAGCTTTTCTGAGGTGAAAATGTTCTCCGCATCAGCCTGCATGCCACTGTACTTGTGAGCAATGCCACCAGAAATCCTGCCAGAACATCCCCCGGATAATGTACGCCCAGATAGAGTCTGGAAAAAGCAATCATTCCGGCCAGAACAACAGGTAAAATCCCCCATTTCCCGGGCAGCATCCGCAGACAGACCAGTGCAACGGCAAAGGAAGCGCAGGTATGGCCGGATGGAAATGAATAGTCTTTCGGTCTGGTGATCAGCGGAATGATCTGTGTATAAGTATCAAAAGGTCTTGGACGGGCTACTGCATTTTTTATCAGCAGATTTGTGATCAGAAACCCTGACAGCAGCGAGAGTGCCGCTGTCACTCCTGTTTTGCGTGTTTTCCCGAAACAGATCAGAAGCACACATAATACGATCCAGAACCATCCTCCGTTTCCGAGGAAGGTGACTGCTCTCCAGAACGGAGTCAGGGCATCCACCCTTAAATGTTCCTGGATCCACAGTAAAATATTCATATCTAATTGCTGTAATGTCGCCATAAACTTCTCCCATTATATTTTTTATCAGTCACAGTATGTATTCCTCTCAAAATACATACGAATTATATCAGTCCGACTTCTTTTGTGCAAGGTATTATAAGCAAAGTTGATTTGTTTAAGGACTCAAAAGTCAAAATAACGTAGAAATCAGTCAAAATACCGATAGCGTTTTTCTGCCGGAAGGATTATGCTGAAAACAGACTAATAAAACTGCCTGATCGGGCAAATACTTATTACGGGGGTAAATATGATAAACACATTATCGACCGGTAAGGATAATTTTTACCGGCAGATGCTTAAACTGACGATTCCGATCATTATCCAGAATCTGCTCAGTGCAGCGGTTAACTCCGCAGATGTAATTATGCTTAATTATGTGGGACAGTCTGCGATTTCTGCGGTGTCTCTGGCTGCCAATTACTCCAATATCCTGTTTATGGTATATTATGGACTTGGTACAGGCGCATCTCTTCTGTGTGCGCAGTATTTCGGAAAAAATAATATGCAGGCTATTCATGCGATCGAGGGAATTGCTCTCCGCTTTTCCATCATAATCTCGGGAATCGTAGCACTGATCGCATTTACTGCTCCTCAGCTTATGATGAAGATTTTTACTTCTGATCAGGAACTGATCTCTATCGGTTCTTCTTATCTTAGGATTATGGGAATTACATATCTCTGCTGGGGAATTACAGAGATTTATCTGGCGATTTTGCGCAGTATCGGACGTGTAACGATCAGTATGGCATTGAATATGCTGGCTTTTATATTGAATATTATCCTGAATGCTACTTTTATCTTCGGGCTTTTCGGCGCACCGAAGCTGGGGGCTACAGGTGTTGCCATTGCAACTGCTGCTTCCAGACTGATCGAACTGGCAGCATGCGTGATCGTTTCTTTCCTGAGCAAAGATGTTAAATTGAACCTGACCTTTATGTTTATCCGCAGTAAGGTGCTGTTTGGCGACTTCGTCCGGCTGTCACTTCCCGCTCTTGGAAATGACGTTTCCTGGAGTGTTGCTTTCTCCATGTACTCTGTGATCCTGGGACATCTCGGAACAGATGCCGTTGCAGCCAACTCTCTGGTTACGGTTGTCCGCAATATCGGTTCTGTGTTCTGCTTTGCAATTGCCAGTGCGGGAACGATTCTTCTTGGAAATGTAATGGGAAAAGGGAATCTGGAGAAATCGAAGGTGTATGCTTCCAGAATGCTGAAGATGACCATTATAGCCGGTGCCATTGGCGGTGTGATCGTATTTGCCATCACGCCTCTGGTCCTGAGATTTGCATCCTTAAGTGACGGAGCAATGCATTATTTGAAGTACATGCTGCTTATCAATACCTATTATATTATGGGTTCTGCGGTAAACACAGCCCTGATCGCCGGGGTATTCCGCGCAGGCGGTGATACGAAGTTCGGACTGATCTGCGATACCATTGATATGTGGGTATATGCGGTACCTCTGGGATTTTTTGCGGCCTTTGTCCTGAAGCTTCCGGTATTGTGGGTTTACTTCCTGCTCTGTACAGATGAGTTTGTGAAATGGCCATGGGTATTCCATCATTACCGCCAGGGGAAATGGGCACAGAATATTACAAGGGAGGATTTGTTTGAGCAGAAAGCTTCCTGAGATATCATCCATATCCGCCGCAGTATGGTGGTTCTATCATAAATAAGCAAAACAGCAGGTCTGTTCATTCTATGAACAATCCTGCTGTTTTTATGTCTGCAGATTTTCTTTCCGAATCCCTGCAGACATCCATTTTCGGTTTATAAAAAATGCTTACAGATTATAATGTATTCAGGTCGATTCTGTAATCGTCAGAGCCCTGTCCGTCTACTGTGTAGTAAGCGGCTTTCTGCTCAACATTTACATAAACGCTGATTTCTTTTCCTTCGATGCCTTTGTCTTTGATGTCTTTTTTGATTGCTTCCTCGATGGAGCTCATTGTAACTGCAAAACCAGGTAATTCGATAGTTGTTTCTGCGAATTTTTTGATGTCGATATTTTTAGCCACTTCTTTTACTGCTTTCTTTACAGTTTCTTTTGCTTCTTCTACAACCGGAGCCTTCGCAATATCAGCTGCTGCGTCTTTTGCTTCTTCAATTACTTCTGAAGCCTTTACAGTTGTTTTCTCAACTGTCTCTTTGACTGCTTCTGTAGCCTTTGTTGTTGCTTCTTTAATAGTTTCCTTTGCTCTTGAAGTTGTTCTTTTTCTCATAATAATCTCCTATTCCAACTGATTGGTCTAGAGCGTGTCGCTCTAACAGTTTCCTGTGTAACCGTACCACAAATTCCAGACAATGTCAAATTTTTATCAAATTTTGTCCTACTCGACATTTTTTAAGGCTTCATCCATAGGAACCTTCTTCACTCTCCGAAATTCCAGCAAAGCAACGATTCCGTATGTAATGATTCCTGCTGCAAACATCTGCACATAGATCATCGGGTCGATCCAGAGCGTGATCCATCCGGAAATACTGGACAGCATCATCTCCCGGAACAGAACTTTCATGATTACTGTTTCCAGTGGCAGACTCAAAAGCAGACAGAACACCACCACCAAAGACGTGGACATAATATATAGCTTGCTGATCTCGCCATTTGTATAGCCCAGGATTTTTACCATTGAAATAGACTGGGCATTTTTTTCGATAATGATCTTGGAAAGAAGATAGATCAGTACCATATAGATCATAATGGCAAATCCGTTTACCATACCCATCATACTTCCCATGGATACATCCAGCTGTCTGGAGATCTTTGTCAGTGCATCAAGGTCAACTACAGATCCTATATACTGGCTCTTGATATCTGTAAGCTCTGTATCTGAGAAATACCCACTGTAATAATCCTCTCCCAGATCAAAAATATCATTCAGTTCACTGCGGGGCATAAACACACACAAGGCAGCCGTATAATCATAAACTCCTGCTATTTTAAACGAATATTTCTCTTTTTCGTATTTTTCTTTCAGAGTGATGGTATCCCCCACATGAAGCAGGAATTTATCCGCATATGCGCTCGAAATATAAACTGCTGCGCTTTCTTTTTCTGCATTTGCCGTATTCTTGTTATCTGCTTTTTCTTTATTCCCCGCTTCATCTTTTTTATCTTTTGTATTATTAAAATCTATCGTTACATACCTGCTGTCCGGTTCAATCCCGTAAAGCAGTACTTCCTCACTCTTATATTTTCCTGGCAGTGTATTCAGGGAATAAGCAGAAAATTCCTCTGCATCTTCATTGTCTGTTCTGGAATCCATATAAAACTCCAGCAGAGAGATCAGACCGTCAAATTTATTTCCACCTACTGCGCTGACCGGAACCTGAAGCATATACTGGTATTTTGCCAGCATATTGTTCTGGATTTCCACCTGGTAATGGGACAGTGCCGAAGGAAGCAGCAATCCGAACATCAGCAGCAGATTTGCAAACAGGATCCCGATAAACAGAACCATATAATTACTCATATTCTGAAAAATCACCCGAAGCCGGAATCTGGAAAAGATTTTCATCTTCGGACTCAGATAAATTGCCCTCTTCTGCTTTCTTCCCGACAGATCCCTGCGCAGGAATTTTAACGGTGACAGCTTCAGCTTATGTCTGAGCACTCCGTAATTTACCACCAGCATAATAACTACCGGAACCAGAGTTGTAAGCCCAAATGCCTCCCCATTCCATACGGTCACATAAGTCGGAAGACTATAGCTTCCATAATACATATCTGCACATACATCCTTTAATACAGTGTATCCAAGGATATTTCCGATCAGTGCACCCACAAAAGTAACCAGCACCGGAAGTGTCATATAGTGAAGAATCAGTTCCTGTCTGGTATATCCGGACGCACGTAAGGTACCGACAACACCGGCTTCTTTCCGTATCGTATTGCTGATGGTAATTCCGAATACAAAGGCCATGATCACCATAATAATATAAAGAAGCATGATCATCATGGCCTTGTCTCCACCCATATCATCCCCTGTAAAAGTAATGGCCTGATTCAGATACCGGGGTACAAAAGCCTCCAGTGTGACAATCTTTCCCATATCCTCCATCAGATCCTCGGAAACTTCTTTCTCTTCCTTTTCTGTCTTCGGTTTTTCGTCATAGATCCAGGAATAATTGTATTGCAGTTTTTCCTGATCCAAAGAATCAAACTCCTCCTCAGTCACAACAGAAACCCCAAATTTCACAGCATCAAACATGGAATCGTTGTTATTCTGAAACAGGCAGCTGTAGTCGGAAAGTGCCACCAGGCCGGTAATCTTCCAGGTTCTTTTTCCGCTCCGGAGCGTATCTCCCACAGACAGATTGTTGTTGTCTGCATACATTCTGTCAATGGCAATCTCTCCTGTCCCGGCAGGCAGCTCTCCCTTCATCAGGCAGACCTTGTCCACCTGCTGCCTGTTTTTAAAAAAACGCATGGTGCTTCCATTATCCAGAGGTTCCTCCACATAATAATTATCATACAGCTTCACACCCAGCGCCTCTATTTCTTCTCTCTGGGTTTTGTGGACTTGCTCTGCTGTGCGAAAGTTTCCGTCTTCTATGTTGTACTTCTCAAAACCTTCATTGTAAGCAATAAGCATACTGTTATCTGCAACCAGAAAGCCTGACACAAATCCAATGGATGCAACCATCAGGATAAATACAACCAGATACTTGCCCAGTTCTCCCTTCAGTTCTCTGGGCAGACGTTTGCGTAAAGGATTTTTCATCATATGCCTCCTTACCAGTCAAGCTCTGCTGCCGGGATCTTATGCTCATTGAGGTAATTTTTGCGGATCATCCCATCGCGAAGCTTCACCACCCGGTCAGCCATATCTTTGATGGCATCGTTATGCGTTACCATGACGATGGTGTTGCCGTATTTCTGGTTTACCGTCTCGATCAGCTTCAGGATTTCCTTGGAGGTATTATAATCCAGGGCTCCTGTAGGCTCATCGCAAAGAAGAATATCCGGATTCTTTACAATGGCTCTGCCAATGGCAGTCCTTTGCTGCTGACCGCCGGAAAGCTGATTGGGAAGCTTTCTCTGGTGCTCATAGATTCCCAGCGTATGGAGCAGTTCATCTACATCCAGAGGCTTATCACTGAGATAGGCTCCCACCTCTATATTCTCCCGCACTGTAAGATTGGGGATCAGATTATACATCTGAAAAATATATCCCAGATGCTTACGCCTGTACAAAGACAGATTCTTCTCCGACATATCTGCCAGACGCTCCCCGTCTATGACCAGATTTCCCTCGTCTGCACTGTCAATCCCACCGATAATATTCAGAAGCGTAGACTTACCGGAACCAGACGGCCCCAGAAGCACACAAAACTCTCCTCTCTCAATGTCAAGATCCAGCCCTTTCAGCACATCCACCCGGCTGTCCCCTGCACCAAAAGACTTCTGAATTCCCTGTATCTGCAGAAACATTTTTTCATTCCTCCCTCATATCCACTTCCTGTGGAGCAAATTTCTTTAATTCTTTAATATAATAACACTGCTGTTTTACAATATTGTTATACTTCGCTAACTTCAGGTTAGTATAAACTTACTCCATTGTCAACTGATTTTCGTAGTTTTGTAAAATTTTATGGATATGTTCGTTACTGTTCACTCCGTTCACAGTAACGTAGCCAAAATTCATTCCAGATTGCCTGCGGCAATGGAATTTTGGCTCGTATGTCTCGGAATAAGCTCTTTTACCAAAGATAAATTTTGAACATCAAAATATATTGACTTTTCTTTTTTACCTTGTTATATTTTTTCTGAAGTAACTGCTGTCCGGCAGTCTGCAAAGTAGCAGGCTGCCCCCAGGAAAGGAATTATCCATGAACACTCTCAGAAAAATATATTGCAGGGCTTTTCAGAAAGCTTTTCACATTGCAATTCCCTTTTTACCTTACAGAAAACCTAAAATAGCAGGAAGCGTCAAGGAACTCCCTGAAATCATCATGCGCCACAAATGTACTCATGTACTGATCATTACAGATGGCGGTATCATGAAGCTTGGACTTACCCGAAGACTGGAAAAAGCTTTAAAGGAGGCAGGCATCCCCTATACCATTTATGATAAAACAGTTGCCAACCCAACTACTGTCAATGTCCGCGAAGCCCTGGAGCTTTACCATAAGGAAGGCTGTGATGCCATCATCGGTTTCGGCGGCGGTTCCAGCATGGACTGTGCCAAGGCAGTCGGTGCCTGTGCGGTCAAACCCAATCAGTCTCTGGCTCAGATGAAGGGAATCCTGAAGGTACATAAGAAGCTTCCCCTTCTCATGGCAGTTCCAACCACTGCCGGAACAGGAAGTGAGACCACTCTCGCCGCTGTGATCACAGATGCAGACACCAGATATAAATACGCAATCAACGATTTCCCGCTGATTCCCCGCTATGCAGTGCTGGATTCCAAGGTTACCTTAAGCCTGCCCCCATTTATCACCGCAACTACAGGTATGGATGCCCTGACTCACGCAGTGGAGGCATATATCGGCAATTCCACCACCATTGATACACGCAGGGATGCATTAAAAGCGGTAAAACTGATTTTTGAAAATATAGACATTGCCTATGAGCATGGCGATAATATTCAGGCAAGACGAAATATGCTCCACGCCTCCTTCTATGCAGGCTGTGCTTTTACCAAATCCTATGTAGGATATGTTCATGCAGTGGCTCATTCCCTGGGCGGACAGTACAACGTTCCCCATGGACTTGCCAATGCCATTCTGCTGCCGCTGGTACTTCGGGAATATGGCTCCTGCATTGACAAAAAGCTCCACAGACTTGCCATTGCAGCAGGACTTGCAGACAAAAATACGCCGGACCATGAAGCAGCAGAGCTTTTTATCCGGGCAATTGAAGAGATGAAAGAGCGATTTGGAATCGTAAATATTGTAAAAGAAATTCAGGAAACAGATATCCCCAAGCTTGCCCATTATGCAGATAAAGAGGCCAATCCTCTGTATCCTGTGCCGAAGCTTATGGATGCCTCCGAACTGGAGAAATTTTATTACATGCTGATGTCTCTGACTTCCAAGGAAAATACCTCAGAAGCTGAGAAGTAACTGTTAATATTCTTCTATCCTGCAAAGCGTTTTTTATAAAAATATCAAAATACAGGAACCTGCAGACTCTCAATAGTTACCTGATATCTATATTATATAAGGAAATAATGTATTATGACAGAAACAGAAATTAAAGAAATCGTTCAGAAACAACGCAGCTATTTTTACACAGGTGCCACTTTACCGGTAGAAAAAAGGCTGGATGCCTTAAAAAAATTAAAGACCTGTATTCAGAAATATGAACCACTGATCAATGAAGCACTGAAACGTGACCTTGGAAAAAGTAACTTTGAATCCTATATGTGTGAAGTGGGACTTGTGCTCTCAGAACTCAGCTACATGATCCGCCATACACCTTCCTATGCAAAAGAAAAAACAGTGCTGACTCCCCTTGCCCAGTTCGCTTCCAGAAGCTATAAGAAGCCATCTCCTTATGGTGTTGTCCTGGTTATGAGCCCATGGAATTATCCTTTCCTGCTCACCATTGATCCGCTGATCGATGCGATTGCAGCCGGAAATACAGTTGTACTGAAACCAAGTGCCTACTCTCCTCACACCAGCCGGGTGATTGAAACCATTATCACCGAATGTTTTGATCCCCAGTATGTGGCTGTGGTAAACGGCGGACGTGCGGAAAATAACACTCTTCTCAATGAACATTTTGACTATATTTTCTTTACAGGAAGCCAGCATGTTGGCAGGGAAGTAATGGCAAAAGCATCTGTACATCTGACCCCGGTTACCCTGGAGCTGGGCGGTAAAAGCCCCTGCATTGTAGAGAAAAGTGCCAACCTGAAACTTGCAGCCAGAAGAATTGTATTTGGAAAATATCTCAACTGTGGTCAGACCTGTGTAGCACCTGATTATATTTACTGCGACAGAGAAATCAAGGATGAACTGATCCGACAGATCCAGAAACAGATCAGGAAACAGTTTGGTTCCACACCTCTGAATAATAAGAATTATGGGAAATTTATTAATGAAAAGCACTTTACTCGTATCTGCAATCTGATCGATCCCAGCAAGGTAGTCTGCGGCGGTGACAACAATCCGGGAGCTCTTCAGATCGCTCCTACTGTTATGGATAATGTAACCTTCGGGGATGCAGTAATGCAGGAGGAAATCTTCGGTCCTGTGCTTCCTGTGCTGACCTATGATTCCCTAGATGAGGCCATCGAAAAGGTCAACTCCATGGCACATCCTCTGGCACTATATATCTTCACCTCCGACAAAGAAGCTGCGGAAAAAGTTACTTCCCGCTGTGGATTCGGAGGCGGATGTGTCAATGACACCATCATCCACCTGGCAACCAGTGAAATGGGATTTGGCGGCTTTGGTGAAAGCGGAATGGGTTCCTACCATGGCAAAGACGGTTTTCATACCTTCTCCCACTATAAGAGTATTGTAGACAAAAAAACATGGCTGGATCTGCCAATGAGATACCAGCCATATAGAAAAATTTATGAAAAATTATTGAGGAAGTTCCTGAAATAAGGAACTTTCTCAGGATTGATTCCCCTTATCAGCTCTGCTGACCAGTTGATTACGAATTTCCTGCATCCGGTTATCCAACTGAGCACTCTGGGTGGCACACGCCAGAAGCTCCTCCTGCAATTGCTGTGCCTGATCTGCCGGGATATCTTTTTTATAGCGAAGCTTATGTTCCAGACTTGCCCAGAAATCCATGGCAATAGTTCGAAACTGGACTTCCACATTTACCATTTTTTTGTTTTTCTGCAGAAAGATAGGCACCTGCACGATCAGATGCAGGCTTCTGTAACCACTGGGTTTTGGATTTTTTATATAATCTTTTTTCTCGATCAGTACAATATCATCCTGACGCAGAAAGCTGTCTGCCAACTCATAGATATCCTCCGGAAAAGAACAGATTACCCGGACACCTGCGATATCCTTGATATTTTCTTCTATAGCAGTTAAAGACATGGGAATATTTTTTCTGCGTATTTTCCGCACAATGCTGTCATAAGATTTAATTCTGGTTTTAATACCCTCGATAGGATTTTTATCATATTCCAGGGAATACTCCTGATTCAGCACTCTGAATTTTGTCTCAATCTCCATGACAGCACACTGATAGTAAGACATCAGCAGATCAAAGGGCCTTTTATTTTTCTGGATCATTTCCAGAAATTCTTCAGACAGCAGACTCCTGCGGATCAGCTCGTCCTTTCTGGCTTCTATACGGTTTTTTCGTTCCGACATAATTTCTTCAAAATATTTCAAATGCTTATCCCCCTCTTACGGTTTTGTATAATTACTATAGCAGTCCTCGTAAATAATGCATTTAATAGGCTCGCTATAAACTATCCACTTTTTTCAGCAACAATAAATCAAAGACTATTATAACACAATTCCCGCAAAGAGTAACCATTCTCGTTACTGTTTATTCCATTCTCGGTAACGTCTCAGTAACGCAACCAGTAAACCAGCCAGTAAACAATAACCCATTCTTCTTTTCTTCGCAAAACACTTGTTCTTTATCATCAAACATGGTATTCTTATTTTGCTGCAGACTGTTATCGTAATTCAGGAAAATACCGTAACACCAGCCATTTCATTACTTACAGTATTTTTCTGAATTTCTATAAATGGTATGTTGCAGATATAATATATTGCAAATATGCACTACATCTATAGCAATCCTCTTAAATGTATCATTTACGAGGACTGCTATACAATTTTATATAATACAGGAGACTCAACACATGGATGGATATGAATTTGAATATCAATGTGCAAAGATACTAAAGCGAAAACATTTTTCTAAAATAAAAGTAACCCAAAGCTCCGGAGATCAGGGAATCGATATCATTGCTTTCAAACATCGAAAAAAATACGGGATACAATGTAAATATTACACCCATCCTGTTGGAAATAAAGCCGTTCAGGAAGCCTATGCAGGTGCAAACTTCTACGACTGCGATAAAGCTGTTGTAATGACAAATATAACCTTTACAAAGTCAGCAACCCAGCTTGCACAGAAACTGGATGTTGAACTATGGCCCAACTGCCCTGTTACACCTTTTTACAGTTTACCGTTTAAGATCATGAGTTCATTAAATGCAGTGCTTTTTCTTTACGCAGTGCTCGCATTTCTTTCCCTGAAACCTGAATTTGATTTTATTCATCTTCCCTTTGTTCCTGATACCCTGACGCTGGTCATCATTCTTACAGCTTCTATTTCCGGTATCTTCGGCTGGAGTTTTCTTCTGTGTAATCTCATTGCTGCAGGCGCATACCTTTATCTTGCATTTCATACACTCATTCTGCCGACATATGCAGAAACAGGCAGCTGCACAAATATACACATGCTTTCCCTGATTCCGGCAGGCGTATATCTGCTTCATGCAGGATGGATAAAAATCAGGAAATAACAGACTTATGAATAACTATTATAATGCTCAGCTTCCTGATTTGCCAAAAAGCAGCCCTGCTCATGAGAACAGAGAACTCCTACTGCCTGTAAATAGGCATAGATGACCGTTGTTCCCACGAACTTCATGCCGCGTTTTTTCAAATCTTTTGATATACAATCAGACAGTTCTGAACTTGTCCGGCCGGTTTCACAGACTACTTTGCCATCTGTCCAATGCCAGATATAGTCCGAAAAGCTGCCGTACTCCTTCTGAATTTCCAAGAATGCCCATGCATTGGTAACGGCAGCCTGTATTTTCAGGCGGTTTCGTATGATGCCGGGATTACTCCGCAGTGCTTCCAGCTTGTCCTCAGTGTAAGCGCTGACTTTCTCCGTATCAAAATTGTCAAAAGCCACGCGAAAGGCATCTCGCTTGTTCAGAACACATTCCCAGGACAGGCCCGCCTGAAAGCACTCCAATATCAGCATTTCAAAGAGCTTCCGGTCATCATGCACCGGAATGCCCCACTCCTCATCGTGATAACGAATGTAACGCTCATTTCTCGGATTTGCCCAGCAGCATCGTATCTTACCATCTGTCCACTTCATCCATATACCGCCTTTCCAAAGTTTATTTTACCACAATATTGAATATCCAAGGTTTATCTCGTCGACAAGCACTTTCGTTCTGATCTACTGACAAATTTACGCAGCAATGGCATTGGCATTAACCTGCTCTATGGTTTTTCTGATTCCCAGCCATACATTTAAATCCGTAAATATGTCCACAATACTGCCCTGGTCCGTAAAAGGTGATTCCTGAAGAACCGAGAGATCCTTCAGCATCCCATTATGTACAATATATTCCACAATCTGATTCACAAAATAAATCTGTCTGCTGTCCAGGCAGGTATCATCCAGATATTGTGCAAAGGCAGCCTTAGCAGCATTCATGTCAAGCCCTACAATCTCACGAACAAATTCTCCAAGCGGTTTCTGTCCGTATTCTGCCTCATAATCCTGTTTGGTTCCCACTTCACTCCACAGAATTTTTTCCAGCGTTCTCATGTCATTATTGTCTAAAGGAATATTGGTTTTTAGCTTCGCTATCACTGCATTGTCCTGATGTTGACGTACATAATATTCTGCTTTTGCCTTATAATTTTTCAGATCATCATTTTCCAGTTCTGAATCCTTCCACTCCATGTTGAGAATCTCATCATCAAAATTTGTGTCATAGATCATTCTGTCTGCATCCGGAATATATTTCATCAGATCGCGGAGATTTTCTCTGATATGCTCAAATTCAGGAATCCCTGCATTGTCCAGATATCCTCCATGAAGAATCTTGTCTATCAGTTCTGCCTGCATCATAATCTCCGGAATGTTAGAAATCCCTGCCAGTGCAGAAACCTTCTTCAGCAGATCCTTTCGACCACGTCCATATTTCTTTTCTGCCAGATACGCCAGTTCAATTCCATACAGAAGAGCATCAAAACGCAAAGCTTTCGCATCATCATTTTCAGGTCTGATCAATGGAGATAATTCATCCCGCACTGCCAGAGTGTCCTCATAAGTAAGAACCTTATAATTTTCTTCAACAGCATAAATATCCACATATTTTAAGTGCTGACGCACCGCAAAATTTTCTCGGTTTAACTCCTGCACCTTTCCAGCCATATGCTCTACCAGAGATTTACGATAGGTAATCAATCGTTCTGTCTGATAAGCGGCTCCCTGCAATTTATAGGCAATCTCAAATTCCAGTTGAAAAATTGCTCCCTGAAGTGCGATCATATTTGCAGTGGCACGTCCTTTATTCATGCGGAAGAACTCAAAATTTCCACAGAAATCAAAAATATAGAATTTCTGCTTATCCTCTCCATCCATCAGGGCCGGGCACAAACGGGTACCTCGCCCGATCATCTGCCAGAATTTCGCCTTACTCATAACCTTTTTGAAAAATACCAGATTCAAAACTTCCGGCACATCAATTCCCGTATCCAGCATATCTACAGAGATTGCTATCTGAGGAAGCTTCTTTGAATCCGAAAACTCATCAATCGCACTCTGTGCATATTTCAGGCGATTATCAATCACCATGGCATATCCTGTCAGATGTGGGTATTCTTTTCCGAACACCTCATATATTTTCTCTGCATGACGGTGATTTTTCGCAAAAATAATGGTCTTTCCAATCTTGTTTCCATAATCTATCTTTAATCCGTTCGTCATCAGGATATGTAAAACCTTCTTTATGGTGTCCTCATTAAAAAGCCATTCATTTAATGCTGCCGAGCCAATACTTTCCGGCATTTCACCGTTTTCATCCTCAAAGGTATCCTCATAGACTTCCTTATCTTCCGGAGATAATTCATCATATACAATTCCATGCTCTATAAATTTCAGTGTAGTCTCCACAGACATAAAGTCAACCAGATAACCATCCTTCACTGCCTGCGCAAGCTCATAGCCATAAGTAGGGACACCGTTCTCCAGTTCAAAGATTTCATAGGTATTTTTATCAATTTCATCTTTTGGAGTAGCTGTCAGCCCAATCAGCGGAGCGTCAAAATAATTAAAAATATCCCTGTATTTATTGTAAATGGAACGATGTGCTTCATCACAGATCACCAGATCAAAATGTCCGCAGGTAAACAATTTTCCCTCTTTGTCCTGAATCGTATCTATACAGTTTATCATGGTCTGATAAGTAGAAAAAACACAATGAGCTGCATAGTTATCTTTCTCTTCGCACAAATTTGTAACAGATAAATCCGGCAGCAAATTGACAAAGCTTCGCTTAGCCTGTGTTACCAGTGAATTACGATCTGCCAGGAAAAGAATATTTTTTACCCATCCCTGCTCTGACAATACCTTGCAAAGTGCAATAACTGTACGTGTCTTTCCCGAACCTGTAGCCATAACAAGGAGAGCTTTTCTGCGATTTCTGGTGTCAAAACTGTCACAGACAGCCTTAATCGCAGCCTCCTGATAATATCGTCCTGCTATATTTTTGTCTATGGAAATCTGTCCCAGACCTGAGCGCATCTGTCTGAGATTAAACAATTTTTCCAGATCCCGTTTGGAATAAATTGCTGCAATTTTTCTCTCCGGATACTGGTTATCACAGATACGAACATCAAAACCATTGGTAAGAAATATCACCGGTCTTCTGCCTTGTTTCTGCTCAATCAGATCAGCATAAAGCTTCGCCTGCTGCCTGCCCTTTGCCACATCTGCACAGGTTCTCTTGGCTTCTATCACAGCCAGGATCTTACCATCATCACCAAGGAGAACATAATCTGCATATCCGACCTGTGACTTATTTGGCATACCCGGAATCCTGTATTCATTTATCCAGTTCTGTCCCTCAGTCCATCCTGCATCCTGCAGCATAGAATCAATGTAGATCTTTCGGGTTTCATATTCTGAAATATCCAGTGGTTTAGTCACGTATGTCTGCTGCTGTTCTTCACGACGGGCGGTCAGTTCTTCCCTCAGGGCAGCATTTTCCTTTAACAATTGTTCCAGTTTCAGATCCGTTTCTGACTGACCAGCCTGATCGCCGACCGGCTGACTAACTGACTGATCCGCTGTATGAACAGAATTTTCCTGCAGTAATGTAGAATCATAATTGCTGACAGTGTAATGATCTGCGTAACAATAAGCAACAAAATCCAGAAAAATATATAGATTTTGCAGACACAATTCTGCCTGTTCCTTCTTTACTTTCTGACCGGTATGGGCTGCAAAATTACCTGTTTTGCGTATAAATTCCATACGTTTCAAAAGATCTGCATCAATAATATCCCTGAATTCATCTGTACTCATCAGACTAACCAGTCTGTCATCCCATGGCATGACAAGGGCACTGTCCACAGAATACATCCATTTGACAGCAAATTCCATTGCCCGTCTGCAGTTAAGCACAGATGCCGCATAATCAAACTGAAAAATCCTTTCCGCAGAGATTGCTACATCTGCAAAATCTTTAAACTTTGGTTCATTTTTCAGGAAATCAAAATTAGTCATACTGACACCTCCCGAATCTTATGTGTTTTCACCCTGGAATACAGGGGAATTATAGGGTTGAAATTTTATACAATTTAGATTTGTCGACGGCTCGTACAAAATCTGCGAATTGGTTTTGAAGTTCTATTGGTGGCAACATTACAGGGATTTTCTTCAACTCTGTCTTTGTTATTGTCTTAGTTACAGCTCCATTGATACATCCAGAAATCAAAAACTCTCCGTAGTCTGTGTGTAAGTATTGATACAAATATGGCATCAGAATATTATCTTTTATTCTTACCATAATCTGATTCAATCCTAGTGATACAGGCCTATATTTCCGTACAATGATCTCTCAGTTTCTCGATACTTTCATCGGAAATCGTATTCTTTACCACTGTCTTTGTTTTAATTTTATGTATCCTTCTCATTGGACTTTTCAGAATATAATCTTCTTCCTCAAGCCATGAAAAAAAGCTTGATATATTTCTTCGAATATTATCAATGGTAACATTAGAACAGTTGCTGTTTTTCTGATAATCAGCCAGATATGTCCGTATCTCTTCGGTTGTAACTTTTCGCACAGAATTTCCCATTTGGGAAAGTAAATGCTCCACTGTTACCCGATAATACTGCAAGGTTCTTTCTGAACATCCTTCTATTTTCTTGGCATCCAGAAACATTTCCAGAAAATCTTTGTTTGGAATCTCTACTTTATCAGCTTCATTCTCTGCACATACTTTTAGCATTACTTCCTGAAGTTTTTTCATCTGTGCAATAGAAAGGTATTCTGACATCTCATTTAATATTTTTACAACTTTTTCTTCCATGCTGGTATACTCCCTCTTTATACCAGCATCCTTCAACCATTGTTTTTATAACATTTTATTTTCTCTGTAACTTTCATAAATATAAGATGGATTTTCATAGTAAACACTACTGTTATAATCATCTATTTTTTCGCTGATAAAGGAATTATAAACCTTGATCAGTGCATCAACTACCTCTATTTTCTCGCTGGCAGCTACCTGTTTTATCAAGCGTTTATATACTTTTCCAATATCCCAATGAGAGGGAATTGAATATTTGCATTCCTTGACATTATCGAACCTCCCTGTTGGTATGTGCGCCTCTGCAATAAAATCTTCACTAACCTGATCAATATTATCACAATGATACACATCTGCCAGATCATAGATTTTCTCCAGACGTTTCCTGCCTAATTGATTTACTACATCTGCACGAATATTTTTCGTTTTCCGCGAAATATAGTCAATCAGACTGCAAGTGTAAAACAGATCATTATCTTTCTTATCTTCCCGTCCGAGTCCTACCATTAAAGCACCTCACAATCCCTGTATTCCAGACATTTTAATGCATCTTTCGTACAAAATGCAATTTGATGAGTTGGATATTTGAATTTCGCAAGAACCCAGAACTGTTCTCTTGTAATAGTTCCATCAATATAATCAGAAACAAAATTGTAAATCTGATCATCTGCCATAGCACCAATTACAATATCATAATTGTGATCTTTCCCACTTCTGCAATCCACAATAAAATCCAACCATTCTTCAGACATTTCTGTAAATTCCTTAATATTAAGGTTAGTGTTCATCCGTACATCATAGATAGAAATAGCCTTTGTTTCATACCGTTTAGCCCATCGCTGTGCCTGTTCTTTAATAATCGTACAGTAAAAACCATAACCGAAATCTTTGGTGTTGCGACCTTTCCGAATTTCCGGCTTTTTTACAGGCTGATAGCCACCATGATACACCGTCATTTTTGCCATATAATCACCCTATTCTTCACGAAAACGTTAATAATAAATTCTGCTCCTATCCGAAATATTCCTGCATTAACGAATCAAATAGCATCTGGGTTTTATCCAGTGCTTTTTGAATTTCAACTTTAGATTTGTCTACGGCTCGTACAAAATCTGCAAACTGTATCTGTAACTTTAATGGTGGTTCATAAATGTCAAAGTCCAATACATCTTTCTGATTAATACTCGCTTGATTAACTGCTTGTTTCGCATGATTTACAATCTGATCATATACAAATCTGCTACATAGTAATCGACATACATACACTGGATGAAATCTCGTTGAATCAAAATGCATTCTCATCATATTTGATTCATATACTGTATCTTCTAAAAGTCCATTTATATGGGCACATTTTCCCAAATATTCAATGCTGTTTACTCGATTAATCACCACATCATCTTCATATAATAAATATTTTTGTCGCTCATTTTCAGAGCACCTTAATCTTTTTAAGGAAGAAAAATCCGTAACAACTCCATCATAAAATCCGTCTATTCTTAAAATGGGAATACCAGATCCATCTGTTACATAATCAGATTGTGGCTTATACATTCCATTTTGAGGTTCCACTGTTACTGCATTCTTAATTTTAATCTTTTTCCAGCCAAATTCATTTAGATATGCATCACCAAACATCTCGACAAATCGGGCTTTTATAAGGTCATCCAACTTTTTAAGCTCATAATTTCGTGATATTATGATATTCCTAGTTTTATCAAGAATATCTGCAATCAACTCTTGTTGTTCCTTTGGATACATTGGAATCTCGTAATCCTTTAACCACTCTGTGCTCATGTTTTTTTGCGCAACTCCTTTTGATGATTGAATACATTGCTGTTCAAAGAAAGCACTGTTTAAAACATGAAACAAATAATCCTTAGCTACTCTATCTGTTTTTAATCTCAAACAAGCAACACGTTGATTTAATGCAGCTGGCATAAATTCTTTTTTTAGAATAGCAACTCTTCCTACATTGCCTGTAAGCGCCATAAGAAGGTCTCCTTCTTCCAACATATACTTATCAAGTTCATTAGTTTCCAATGGATAAAATACTGGAGTATTATCTTCAATATATCCTTTTTGAACATTTGCAATTCTAATCACTCGAATACCTGAATCCACATAATTCTCACTCTTAAAAGCAAAACCATTTAAAATGTCACAAGCATCCCCTAACCTTATTTTTTTCATCCATTTATCCCCACAAACCTCAATTTATTCCCAACAACTCTTCCAAAGCCTGCATTTCTTCTCCAATTTTCATCTCGATTTCATGCAGCTCTGTCATGATTTCCTGTGTTGATGGGTATTCTACTGGTACATATTCAATTTCTTTGTATTTGTTAATGCTCAGATCATAGCCATTTTCTGCAATTTCTTCTTTAGGTACAAAGAAACTCTGATCTGTGCGTTTACGGTCAGTCTCTTTATCCAGGTTTCTGAAACGCTCTATGATATCCGGAATGTCATTTTCCTTCGTTTCTGTTCTCTTATCATCAAGGCTAAAACCATCCGCTTTCATATCATAAAACCAGACTTTATCAGTTCCACCATGTCCGGTTTTAGTAAAAATCAAAATAGCTGTAGATACTCCTGCATATGGTTTAAACACGCCGGAGGGCATGGAAATCACTGCTTCCAGACGGTTTTCTTCTACCAGGGCTTTTCTTATGGCTTTATGGGCAGTTGAGGAACCAAACAGAACTCCGTCCGGTACAATACATGCACATCTACCACCAATTTTCAGCATACGGATAAACAGTGCAAGAAACAGTAATTCTGTTTTCTTTGTTTTACATACTTTCAATAAATCTGCGCTTACAATATCGTAATCCAGACTTCCCTTAAATGGCGGATTAGCCAGAATCAAACTGTATTTTTCCTTGTCTGTATTCTGATCTGACAGACTGTCTCTGTACTCAATATATGGATTCTCCACACCATGGGTCATCATGTTCATTGCACCGATCCGAAGCATGGTCCTGTCCATATCATAACCATGGAACATGTGATTCATATAATGTTCCTTGTTTTGTCTGTTAAAAAGAACCTCCTGCTTTTTTTTATCTCGCAAATATTCACTTGCAGCAACCAGAAAACCAGACGTACCGCATGCCGGATCACAGATGATTTCATCTGCCTTAGGATCCATCATTTCCACCATCATTCGGATAATGTGCCTCGGTGTACGGAACTGACCATTTACGCCTGCCGTAGCAAGTTTTGAAAGCAGATATTCATATACATCGCCCCGGGTGTCTGCTGACTTAATCTGTTCCATCTGCTCATAAATGGCATCCATAGTAGTCACAATCTTATCCAGCATCAAAGGAGTCGGTACTTTAAAAATTGCATCTCTCATATATTTGGAATAGGCACTTTCCTTATCTCCATGGAGATTTTTTATAAACGGAAATACCCACTCCTGCATAGTGCTATACATTTTTGCAGCAGGAAAATCATGAAAAGTACTCCATTTCAGCTGGCTTCCATCAATTTTTCGGTCTCCAATCTGTATTTCCCCGGCAAATATACTCTTATGTGGCAGACCAAGCATTGCCGCCTCTTTTGCATGGATATTGTCTGCATCATCCAGATCGCGGATAAACATCAGATATGTCATCTGTTCAATTACATCCAGTGGATTAGTCAGTCCTCCTGTCCAGAATATTTCCCATAAATTATCAATTTTACTTTTTAATTCTCCGGTAACCATATCATTCGTTCTCCCTGTTCCAGACATAGGAAGTATATCTTCCTCCGCCTATTTTTATTATCTGATTGTTCTTTAGTAATTCGTTCAGTGTTCGCTGTATGGTTGTCTGACTGATTTCCGGACATTGAGCTGCAATTTCCGCTTTTGTAATCCTGCCATAGGAGTTTCTGATAATATCTTCAATACGATCAGATTTTGAAATTGTTTTGTCCGTAAGAATCTCCACCCTGTCCGCAAACTCCCGGTAGGCAGCAACTATAACCCCTAACATATATTTCACAAAGGGAGCATAATCATTTCTGCCTTCATGCCATTCCCATGAGCTTTCCTGCAAAGCTTCATAATAATTCTCTTTTGTGTCTGATATCAGTCTTTCAATACTAATATACTGACCAACATAATATTCCGACTTATACAAAATCAATAAAGTCAGAAGACGGCTCATTCTTCCGTTTCCATCATTAAATGGATGAATGCAAAGAAAATCCAGTATAAACATTGGAAACAACAGCAATATATCCATAAACTGCTTATTGACAGCATCCTTAAATGCATTGCATAAATCATTGACTGTTTCTGCTGTTTCCCATGCCGGAACCGGCTGAAATCTCACTCTTTTCGTTCCATCCGGAAGTTCTTCTGCAATCACATTATCCACAGACTTATAATTTCCTCCGTATCCATTGCCGCTAAATTTATACAAATCTCTGTGCAGTTGCAGAATCATATTTGAACTGACAGGAATATATTCATAGTTTTCATGAATCGTTGCCAGAACATCCCTGTATCCGGCAATTTCTTTTTCACTTCTTGTCTTTGGCAATGTTTTCTCGCGAACAATTTTCTTCAGCCGATCATCTGTTGTTATAATTCCCTCGATTCTGTTAGACGCTTCCGTACTTTGTATTCTGGCAATCTCCAGCAGCTCTGACAGTAATTCCTTTTGTACATTGTCTGCGGAATACCGGCCTCTATATTCATGGATCTGAGTAATATATGATACAATATCAGGAGTAAGCAATTTGCTGTATTCTTTCTCAAAATCAAAACTTCTCATCTATTATCCTCTCAGCGTGTAATATCATTGTCTTGCTCCCATTTTATCATTAATTTAGTCATAGCACAATTCAATTTAGTCATTTTGTGTACAAATGACTAAATTGAATTGCATATGGTGTAATTAAGATTTATCTATCTCACTCCCTCATAAATAAGCACCTTGTTCAGATTATTGCCCTATTATCCTGTTCAAAAATCCTTCGTCCGGATACTCCGGAATTTCGAAGAATACATCTATTTTCCCAGGTTCTGCGGAACGGTCTTCAAAGGCCGGGAAAATAAAGCCGCATTTTGGAGTTCCGGCATTGTAATCTTTATCTACCGGAGCCACCACACAGATCAGGAAACTGTATATTTCTTCTGACTCCCACTGTTCACTATGGTCTGAGCCTTTCTTTGGGATATCATATATTCCATGATAAATATAAATTCCAAACTCCTGTCCCTGCAGACGGTTTGTTTTATCCGAAGAATCTTTTGTATCACAGATTCCCTCTGCAAGCTGTTCACAGAGAGTCTGAACCAGAAGATCATCTTTTAATCCGTATTGTGATAATGCCATCAGTAGTTTATGGATGCTGTCATATGCCATATCCTCTTCAGGGAATTTATAACATTTTAACTGTTCATTTGTTTTGGAAAAAGGAATGGTTTTCGCAAGATCCAGATTTACCTGCTGATCATGTTTGCTCATATTTTTGAAGCTTACATTGAAGGTATTATCTATGTATCCTTCGTCATCTATATATGCTCCTGCTGCACGCACAAAGCAGTTTCTGGATAATGTCATTCTGCGGGTTAATTCCAGCATATCATTTCGGTTGATCTTTGTATCTTTTTTATTCATCAAAATGGTTCCATCCTCCAAAAATACCTTTATCGCTATGTCCTGTCTTATGTCCATTTTCATTATAATAATTCATAGTTCCAAATAATCCGGGACGACTATAACCTTTTTTACTCATATATATGTACCTCTTTTCTATCAGAAATAAATTTTCAGCAAAGTCCGAAAAACAGGGATTGCATTAACAAATACTGATTCAGTTAAGATATGGCAGATCAATCTTTATCTAATTCATTAATAATCCTCTTGTTCATAGAATCATAAGAATTCCAGTTTTCTTTTCTGGTGTTTATTTTTACCTGTTCACAGACGTATTTCAGAATCCACAAAATATCATCAACGCTTTTTCCTGTGCGTTCTTTGATCCATTCAGGAGTAACAGATACTATGTTATGCGCTGCTACATTTCTCACATTCTGCTCTATATTTACCAGTTCCTGTATTCTCTGCACCATTAACGTATCTGTACATTTCTTCTGGATAATTTCCAGTAGATGAGCAGAATATACCGGCCCATATCTGAATGGATAAAATTTTTGATTTAAAATATCCAGTATTTCACCGACAAGTCTGTTTTTGTCCCAGATTCTTTGATTATTTCGCTTATAATATCTGGTAATGTCAATATCACATGACTGTTCCAATACTATTTCAAGCAAATCTACACCTAACGGAGTAATCGCCCTGATAAAGTCAGCATATTCTCCCCGTTTTACCTTTAAATCCAGAGCCAGCATATATTCAAACAGGACTTTCTTTTCATTTTCTCCGCGTACTGCAGTAATAATCCCATTATTTTCCGGCAAAACCCTGTTCATCCTTGTCCAGTCCAGAAGCGAACGGGCATCTGCAGTTTCTAGCCACTGATATGCAACAGGACTTAAATCTTCTTTTATTTCTTTTCCCACAGCTAAAGCAGCATGATAATCATAGGCAAGTAAATGCTTCTTTATCATATCAATTTTCAAAAGACGCATTAAATTCAGGCATTTTACTTCCTGGCATCTGTTTTCTGCAGCTTCTTCATTGTCCATATTTAATTCCCAGTTGGCATCAACATCATACTCGTCCCGTTCTTCATGTTCTAAATTACTTTTCTTTTGTGGCGTTGAGACCTGAATTGGTAAAAATCTGTACTCAGACAGCGTTGCCATAACCAGCAATGCGCTCTTCATTGCAGGAGTTCCGGAAGCCATATTTACCAGCAGAATATCTTCCGGGCCCTTTTGTTCTTCTATTTCTGCAATAATCCGATGAAACTCATTATAAAATATATCATACTGCTGAACATCTATCATATCTGAGTTCTCAATAATGTGAATCTCAAATTTGTGATGCAGAAACTCTCCAAGCAACTCCAGGGTTTTTACATAACGGTTGTCCTTTTTATGATTCTCCATCATTTCCTTAGACAGATAAAGATATACAACATCCGGCTGATAATATCTGCATATGTGTATCATAGAGCCATCATATAAATATTTAATAGGATCTGTATTTCCAATTGGTGAAAACAAATATTTCTTTGCCATTTTTCTCCTCCGTTTTATCTATACATTTTTTAGTTAGATCAGAACAATCTCTTCATCAAATTCCGGCACTTCACCCCATGAAGTTACCTTGCCTTTTCCTGTTATTTTATATATTCGGACATTGTCCTCTGTTTTGTCAATATATCTCGGAATTTCTTCTATCAGTTTGTTATATCTCTGTGTTGTCAGCATTGCCTCAAAAGCTGACTTCTGAACACGTTTTCCATAACCGGACAAAAGTTTGGCAAGTTTTACCCTCTTACGATTATCTACAATATCGTAAATAATCAAAACAAATTCCTTATCTGATTCCAATTCATCAGATATCTGGAAATAATAATCTTCATCATCGTATGATAATTGGCTCATAAAGGCTTGCGTCTCCCTCCTCAATTGCTTTCGCCAGATGTTCCATCTGAAGAAAAATACCACGACGAAAGCTTACCGCGTAGTCTACATATTTTAAATATCTGACTTCTGTCTGAAATTTCCTCTCCAATTTATTTAAATACAGCTTTAAGCCATCCTTTGTTATATAGCATCCCGGTTCATCCATATTAAAATAGAAGTGATCTTTCAGGATTTCATGTCCATTAATCATACTCATCGCCGTAGCATCCACGATAATTGCCCGCCATTCTTCTATCATATCGCTGGCAAGAGTAGGATGCTTTTCCGCATCCCTGTGTATAAAACCAAAATATGGATTTAAGCCTTTCATTTCTACCTTACAATAGACCTCATTCATCAATATTGAATATCCAAGGCTTATCATAGAATTGAATTCATCTCTTGGCGGACGGCGGTTTCTTCCCTGAAAAGTAAAATTTTCATCTATGCAGGCTGACAATCCTTTGAAATAATACTTTGCAGCCTGCCCTTCAAAACCAATCATCTCTTCTATTCTATCACAGGTTAATACTTTGTTTCTGCAGATAGCTAACATTTTTTGTTCTTCTTCCAGATTTAAACCTTTACTTTTCTCATACCTGCGCAGCACTACGCTTTGATTTTTGATTTTTGCACTTAAAATTTTCATAGCAAGTTCCACAGCAAAACCTGTATCATAGAGTGCACATTGTTTTCTCTGACGTTCTACATTGACGTGACCTGTTGAGATTAATCTGCCAAAATATTTACCACCTTTTGAAAAGTAACTTACAGGAATTCCTCTCTGCATACATTCTTCTGCACACTGTGTCGTCATCTGAGATTGCCCCATAATTGTAATTCCATCCAGAGATTCTATAGGAAGCATTCGTTTCGAACCATCTTTTTGTTTTACGGTACAGCAGTTACCTTCTATTCCTATTGTTGCACCACTGTCATTTACATATAAAAGACTCATGATATCACCTCTGTTTCTCTAGTAACAATTCACTTTATTGCCAAATGTAACTGTTTCTAAATTTGAATACGAATTTCCATCCCCTATCGGGGAGCTACATTTCTCAATTTCGAGAAAGAGATTGATGAAATTTACGAACTCTTGTTTCCGTCCCCTATCGGGGAGCTACATTTCTCAATGAAAAATGAGAGGTTAATACTATGCTTAAATCAGGTTTCCGTCCCCTATCGGGGAGCTACATTTCTCAATAGGAGATGCCGCCACTAAGGTTAAAACTTTCACTGTTTCCGTCCCCTATCGGGGAGCTACATTTCTCAATCGTGAATCTGTGAATTCAAATAAATTTTATAATACAGTTTCCGTCCCCTATCGGGGAGCTACATTTCTCAATTGTTATTAATCCGTATGGCGATATTTTAAATATTATTTCCGTCCCCTATCGGGGAGCTACATTTCTCAATCTGAGCATTAATTTTATCAATCTTTGTACGAATTATTAATTTCTGTCCCCTATCGGGGAGCTACATTTCTCAATTTGAAACAGCACGTGAGGAAATGAAACACGCACAACATTTCCGTCCCCTATCGGGGAGCTACATTTCTCAATTATCTGTAAAGTTGATACATCAGCATATGATAAACGTGATTTCCGTCCCCTATCGGGGAGCTACATTTCTCAATAGAGCATGGGAACTAGTTAAGAAATCTGCAATGACAGATTTCCGTCCCCTATCGGGGAGCTACATTTCTCAATCAAATGTATTGAGTGAGTATGTGAAGAACGTCAATTTCCGTCCCCTATCGGGGAGCTACATTTCTCAATACAAGTGTATGGTGTATCGTTTGCAGGTCATAATATTTCCGTCCCCTATCGGGGAGCTACATTTCTCAATATTGCTGAAAAACTCGTAGAAAAAGAAACTTTAACAGGATTTCCGTCCCCTATCGGGGAGCTACATTTCTCAATTATAAAACAGTAAAGCGTTTTAGGCGTGAACGTTTAATTTCCGTCCCCTATCGGGGAGCTACATTTCTCAATGAAATCCTGATTTACCCATCTTCTACGTGGGATTATTTCCGTCCCCTATCGGGGAGCTACATTTCTCAATCAAACTTGCGGTTTGTTACGCTACGGATTAACCTATTTCCGTCCCCTATCGGGGAGCTACATTTCTCAATCAGCGTTCTACAAATTTAAAAGATTATCTTGAAGATTTCCGTCCCCTATCGGGGAGCTACATTTCTCAATGGGATTACATTTATGAAGAATTCAAGAAATTTGATTTCCGTCCCCTATCGGGGAGCTACATTTCTCAATCGGTGTTCAGGTACCGCATATCTTCCGGAATAAACATTTCCGTCCCCTATCGGGGAGCTACATTTCTCAATTTTTACATAAAAGCAACAAATTAACCTTGATTCCAATTTCCGTCCCCTATCGGGGAGCTACATTTCTCAATACCATCCCCGCAACCCCATGTCCTGTCTGGGACGAATAGGGGGATTGCGGGGGAAAAGTAATTTCATTGAAATACAGCCGTTTTGGAAAGTAAAAAGTTCTCACAAATCCAGTATTTAAGCCATGCGTGGCAAAATACGGTATTTTGCACATTTAAGAACAAAATGATCAAATAATATTTAATTCACATTCCCCCATCATATATTCTTTTCCCTGATATCTTGTACATTTTAAAATATGAGGGGATACTCCCATACGGGTATCTTTATAATGTTGATGGGTTTTAGGTACATTTGTTCTGTCAAAAATATTTTTTACAGTTTCAATGCCCTCTTTTTCTCCGAATAACGGGTAAATCACTGTCTTGGAAACGAAACCGCTTCCACCTCCCAGAAATACTGTATTCGGTTTTCTCCTGTCACTTCGCGGAAATTTCTTCTGGAAATTCTGATAATACTGTTCATAGAATAACTGTACTGCTTCCAAAATGTCTTTCTTTTTTATATTACAAAGCGTTTCATCAATTGTCAACGAATCATGAAAGCTTATCTCAGCCTATAATGAAAATAGGATACTGACTCC
>NZ_JAJDML010000239.1:0-248 GCF_020594215.1 Blautia sp. DFI.1.216 | reverse complement strand
GGAGAACTGGCGAACTGACACCGAAATGATACCGAAACACGACAATCTGATAGGGAGATAGTCTACCCTATCGCTGATACTTCGGGAGATTTTAGGCGGCTCTATGGCTGTAATTTTGCCGAAAATCGCCCCGAAACCATACACTAAAACGGGAGGAAACACAATATGCCGAGAATGAGTAAAAAGAGGAAATATGAGCTTTCCTTTTACCTCAATGACCGGGGGCGTGTCACTTACAACGAATTATG
>NZ_JAJDML010000238.1:0-250 GCF_020594215.1 Blautia sp. DFI.1.216 | reverse complement strand
CAGACGGAACTGTCCTGGGGAGAAAGTTTATTGACTTCCCCAGTGAAAAAGACCGGATGTACCGCACACTGGGACGAATCCGGAGATTCCAGAGGGAACATGGATCTGCGCAGGCAGGAGGAAGGTGGGCATACACCAGACGCCTGAATATAGAATTAAGCAGAAAGATCGCAGGGGCAGTTGCAGAATATGCAAGGGAGAATCATGCAGATGTGATCGTATTTGAGTATCTGGAAATGAACGGAAAGAT
>NZ_JAJDML010000237.1:0-252 GCF_020594215.1 Blautia sp. DFI.1.216 | reverse complement strand
AACGCAATCAATGGAACTTAGCAAACGTACACGATCCCACCGTGGTGCTAGCCGAAGACGGATATTACTATATGTATCAGACGGACGCCTCTTACGGCAATGCGCATACAGCCGGTGGACACTTTCACGGCAGACGTTCCAAAGACCTCGTAAACTGGGAATACTTAGGCGGAGTAATGCCGGCACTACCCGAATGGGTAATTCCGAAGCTAAATGAAATTCGCAAGGAAATGGGGCTGAACGAGGTTTCAC
>NZ_JAJDML010000236.1:0-252 GCF_020594215.1 Blautia sp. DFI.1.216 | reverse complement strand
AAACCTGATTTTCCCTTTAGAGGATATTAAAGATTGCATATTGAAGCTGTCTGCGAGTTCAGGCAAAGCCATAGTCTATGCCTACTTTAATGATACAGAAAAAATTGTCAGACACCTATATGAAATAAAGAAGCTGCAATATCTCCTTGATAATGTGGTGTTGGAAGACCGAATCGCAAAAGGAGAGATACTTAAGCAACAGTCCTTTGAGGCGCAATTACTTAATGAAGCTATTAATAGTTGCGTTGAAAT
>NZ_JAJDML010000235.1:0-252 GCF_020594215.1 Blautia sp. DFI.1.216 | reverse complement strand
CCTCTTTTATCTGCTGATCTACTTCGTAGGTAGCAGAAAAAGTGTCCGTTCCCGATTGTTCGATACTCCACACAATCACATCTGTAACTGTGGAGTTGGTCGGTATATCGGTTCTAATGGTATCCACATTCAAGTCCTGCAATTCCTTTGTCAGATAACCGCTGATTGCCTGCGTCCTTGATTCAATCGCTTCTTTACTGTTATTCCATGTGTAATAGGACTTCGCAAAATTCTTCACGAAATTTTCTATCC
>NZ_JAJDML010000234.1:0-255 GCF_020594215.1 Blautia sp. DFI.1.216 | reverse complement strand
CACACTTGGTGTTCCATCATGATCAGTCGTTGTGAAACACGAGTTCAGTCCTAGTGGGAGGTACCTTCAGTCGTAGTGGGAAGCACCTTCAGTCGTAGTGGGAAATACCCTCAGTCCTGATGGGAAGTACCCTTGGTTTAGCATAGTAAATGAATCATTCCGTTGTTCATGCCCGAAAAGAGAAATTAATTCCACCAATAAGTTTATTTATTATAGGAATACGGAGCGTCTTCAGGCTTTACTCCTCTTTCTTTA
>NZ_JAJDML010000233.1:0-255 GCF_020594215.1 Blautia sp. DFI.1.216 | reverse complement strand
GAACGAAATCTCGCTTGTGCATTACCCGTCTATCAGACATTTCTGCGATATGCTGGCTGGAGAGGACTATCAGGCGATTAATGAGAAGTATCGCTTGTCTGTGCGTTGCACCTTTTCTTCTCCTGATCTTCTAAAGCTAATGCCGTCCAGGCTCTTCGAGATACGTTCTTGCTTTGCACAACCGAGTTCGACGTGGAGGCTTCACCTGCCAAGCTATAATGCAAACAATGCATGTGTCTTTCCATCGGTTCGGTC
>NZ_JAJDML010000232.1:0-259 GCF_020594215.1 Blautia sp. DFI.1.216 | reverse complement strand
ATGTCGAACCGATAGAACCGTCATTCATTACTTTTTCAATGATACCGACAC
Source organism: Blautia sp. DFI.1.216 (assembly GCF_020594215.1). NCBI lineage: Bacteria > Bacillati > Bacillota > Clostridia > Lachnospirales > Lachnospiraceae > Blautia > Blautia sp. DFI.1.216. Next base: position 208 of record NZ_JAJDML010000232.1, on the reverse strand, counting down.
GCTCTGCACTTTCCGTCCAGTATTGCTTACTTTCTGCATGGACAGGTGTAGTCGGTAAAGCAGTAACGACAGTTGCAAGAACTAAGAAGCCCGTACACAATCGTTTCCATGTCTTTTTCATAAATCTAATGCTCCTTTCATTTTGGGTAATAATAGGCGTTTGCGAAACGCCAAAAGCCGCATAAATACGGCATTTTTTTGTTGTTAA
>NZ_JAJDML010000231.1:0-261 GCF_020594215.1 Blautia sp. DFI.1.216 | reverse complement strand
TTCGGAAAAACGTCAGAGCAAAACATTACCATGTTACCTTTGAGCCGTTATTCGACGATCCCGGCACAGTTGACCTTTCCGGAATCAATTGGATCGTTGTGGGTACCATGACCGGAGCTCAGAGCAGGAAGATTCATACGGAGCCGGAATGGGCATGGTCTCTGATAGACCAGGCACATAAGCTCGGCATTCCGGTGTTTATGAAAGAAGACCTTGTCCCTATCATAGGGGATGAAAATATGATTCAGGAAATGCCGGAAG
>NZ_JAJDML010000230.1:0-261 GCF_020594215.1 Blautia sp. DFI.1.216 | reverse complement strand
CTTCCGGCATTTCCTGAATCATATTTTCATCCCCTATGATAGGGACAAGGTCTTCCTTCATAAACACCGGAATGCCGAGCTTATGTGCCTGGTCCGTCAGAGACCATGCCCATTCCGGCTCCGTATGAATCTTCCTACTCTGAGCTCCGGTCATGGTGCCGACAACGATCCAATTGATTCCGGAAAGATCAACTGTGCCGGGATCATCGAATAACGGCTCAAAGGTAACATGGTAATGTTTTGCTCTGACGTTTTTCCGAA
>NZ_JAJDML010000023.1:0-58916 GCF_020594215.1 Blautia sp. DFI.1.216 | reverse complement strand
TAGCATATTTTGTTGAAGTTTCTTTATATTTTATTTTATCTAGCACAACAAGTTAAATTATAAAATTTTGTAGCATTATTTAAAAACTGTAGTGATTCCGGACTGTTCATCCTGAGTTTTTTTACTTCATCTTTTGTCATGGAACTTTCCTTTCTACCTCATCCCTGATTTCAAAACATTATTTATTTTGATAGTTGATTCGTTCTCCTTGAATTACTGGATAACAAATCATTTTATCACTATCCAGATTTTCTACATGCATATCTACTGCACTGATCTGATGGTTTTCATAAGTATTGTAATAATAAATACCTTTTGTAACATTACAACACGACGTATACAATGTGATTTCATATTTTCCATCCGCTACTTCGCAACATCCTCGTTGCTGATCCACAGATCCGAGAATGTGGAAGAATTGGCTAACGCTTTCTTCCTCTGATTCACCTGAAATTGCATTTACCTTTGTAAAAGCTACACGTACAAAGCGTGAGGAAGATGAGAGATCTCCCGGAAGACCTAATCCTCCCATACCTCTACTATATGCATCAAGAGCCAAATTTTCGCAGAAAGTATTTCTGGGCTGTTTAGGAGATAAATGCATATAATTATTTAGTTGAAACATCTGCTGTGGAAATGGCGGATTATTCGTAAGCACTCCTACTGGATTATCATAAATATGCAAACCATCTGACATAGATTCTACCGTAATTGACTCATTCTCATTAGAAATGATCCAGTGTAATTGTGCTAATGGCAATTGCTCGCTGAAAGGAGTATTAACAATATTAATTCGTTCAAGAAGCTCGCGAACTTCAACTAAAGAAGAACACTGGCTTAAAATCCACGGAATAAATTCAAACTGTGCAATATTTTCCACATCTGGCTTAATCGCGGCATAAACAGCATTTCCGACAAAATTCAGTCCTGCCATTGCCACTCCTTTTTCATTCATAGCATCATAATACAAAGGATAATCCTCTGCAACATGAGCCATTCCAATAATTGCATAATGATTTTTCATATCGCCAACATGGCGAAAATTAAACGCATAATTACGTGGTGTAATTACTATCTGATCACCATAAGAGAATTCATAATCGAGGGTTCGTCCAAAGTAAAAATCTTTTGTTTTATAAGTTGCTGCTGTACACATGATCGTTTATCCTCCTAAATAGATTAAAATATGTCAATGAGTTTTTTTCTTGAACAATAATATAGCACAATCTTTTATTTTGTTCCAACTTCATACATGATCATAACATGTAAACTTTAAACTATTTTCCTAGATTATTTCTCCATCAGTTTTTCAAACCAGGTATTCATAGCTAGGATGAATTGACCTACGTCTGGCAATTCTTGCAGCATTTCGTTTAGGGTTTTGTGCTTCACATATTTCTGCACATACACCCAACAGGCAACGCTACTGGCTTCTGATACAATGTCAGCTATGGTTTTGCGCATAAGCTCTTCAAATTCAGCAATTTCTTCTTTCGGAACAACATCATACAGTGTTGGTGCCTGATGACTTATTTTTACTCCATTTTCATTTGCATCTTTAAGCAGATTCTTAACTTTTTCTCTTGAATCCTCCGGTACTTTCATGTACTCCCACATAAATGCTACCACATCGGCTGGTGTGTCTTTTTTTAGTGGTGGTAACTGAATATAATCATTGTTTTCGCTCATTTTCATATCCTCCTCACGATATAATAAAATCAATAAGACGTTCTCTTGTCATGTCCAGTACAGTGTCCACGAATACTCCTGCAAACAGGATCAGATACAGAATTACACTCAGCGAAAATAGAAATGCAACCTGTACCCAGTCATGATAACAGTATGCAGTCGCTATAATCAACAAAGTGAATATAAACCCAAGGATCCCTCTGACAACCGCATAAGTCTGTACTGTCATCTTCACTGCCAGGCCGATCACAAAAAGAATCAGCCATACCGGCAGTAATAATATCTTCCCAGCAAGTTTTAAAATAAACATGTACACCTCCTATCTTACCAGTCCTGGCATATCATGGTTCACCTCTGCCTGATAATACCCGTTCATCGTTGACGGTGCATTAAACAGGGCTGCTAATAAATATTTCTTGATGTTCTTCACCTTTGTGGTGTTACCACGCATACAGTGTAAGACATACTCGATATGTGAATAGGTCAGCATCAGAAATTTTTTCTTCACCAGTGATGCCGGATACCAGTTGCTGGCAATCAAGATCTTGTCATTTTTACACATCACAGTTTCTACGATCAGGTTCACGATTTCATCTACCTGTCGCATATCGTCATGATGGGTTACTTCCAGTGATTCATAATCAATGGTCTCTTTGACAAGGTTTTCATAAGCCTGATAATCCTCAGAGCGGTTATCGCTATCAAATCTTTTCTCATCCACAGATATGATATGATTAGATTTATTATCATTCATTTCAGTATCACTAAGATTAGTATTATTAGGGTTTGAAATGTAAACTTCTTGAAGTTTGTTTTCGAGACTTCTAGAAGTTTGATTTTGGGACTTCATGAAGTTTGAATTGTAAACTTCTGTAGATTCCTCATTTTCCACAGAAGTTTGTTTTTTAAACTTCTTTAATTCCTCTCCAAATTTTTTCTCATCTGTTTTCTCAGGCATAAAGGTTTTCACGTAGATAACTTTCACCTTTCCAAATCCCTGTCTGCGTTTCTCAATCAGACCAATTCCTGTTTCGTCATCCAGTTCTCTCATGGATTTAATGGCTTTATTTCTGCCACAGTTCAGTAATTCCATGATATCTTCGATGGAAAAGTAGATATATGCTCTGTTTTTGTCGTCAAACCACTGATTCTTGATGGAAAGAGACATTCGATTCAACATCAGTCCATATAAAATTTTAGCATTGCTCGATAAATCTTTAAAATAACTGTCTGTAAATAATGCTTTTGGTATGCGGTAGAAGCTGAACTGATCAGCTTCGGTACCGTAAAAATAATTAAATGTCATTTTTTTCTCCATAGTTTCCTCCTTTCATTTTCTGCTAAGAAGTCCTCTTTTTAAACTTCTTTGACTTTGTTTTCTTAGCTTTTTCTATCTTTAACAGGACTGTTCCTGTATCCATTTTTCTAATAATGATTCAATCACTTGCTCCATATCTTTGGCTGTATAATCATCCGGAAAATACTTTGTCAGTTTCTTTTCTGAGAAAGTAAGAGACCGGGATACTTTCTTTGCCATCACACAGTTGTTGAAAATTGATAACATCTGGATCTGATTGATTGGTCCATTATTCAGCTGATTTCTGAGTGCCGCAATCTGTTTTGGCTTGATAAATCCAGTGTCTCTGATATATTCGTAGATCCATTCCTGTACTTCCTTATCGATATAGGAGATATCGACAGCAACCGTAAACTGAAGCTTCTTGTTATCTACCAGATCAAGAAGTTCCGGAATAAGTTCTGTTAATCGTACAAATCTTTGAACCTGAGCTCTACTTTCCCCAACTTGCTTGCTCAAGACTTCATCAGATCTCAACTTCGTCTCATTTTGAGACAAAGTTAAATCTGTTCTAACTCCCTGTCTTTTCATTGCCTCAAGTTTCATCTTATAAGCAAAGGCTTTCTCACTCGGCAACAATTCCTCTCGCTGAATGTTAGCGTCCACCATAGCCACAATGGCATCATCATCTGATAATTCCCTTACAATTGCCGGAATCATTGTAAGTCCTGCAAGCTGTGCTGCATGCATTCTTCTGTGGCCGGATACCATTTCATATTCTTCATTTTCATCCATGCGAAGCAGTACCGGTGTCAGCACTCCATTGATCTTTACGCTTTCTACCAGGTCCTGCATCTTTTCATCATCCAGCACCTTGAACGGATGATTCTTAAACGAATGGATCTTACTGATCTCTATCTCCATTGCTGACTCTTCATTTACCACACCAAGCAATTCATCAATACTAGCCAGTTTAATCTTTTCGCCACTTCTATTTTTCATTATTCAAAACCTCCTGTGTCAATTTCATATATGCCTCAGCAACTTTTCCTTTCGGACAGTGCATGTAGATACTTTTTCCCTCTGCACTGGTCTCAGCTGCTTTTACGGACATCGGAATCACATTTTCAAATACTTCTATCTGGCTTCCGTAGGTTGTATGTACTCTCGATGCAATGTCCCTTGCGTAATTGGTTCTAAAATCTACCATAGTCAGGAGAATGCCCTCAATCGCCAGTTTCCGGTTCAGCCTTTTCTTTACTGTAAGAATGGTCTTGATCAGCTGCTGAAGTCCTTTCACCGGCAGATATGCGGCCTGTACAGGTATCAGCACGGAATCGGAAGAGACCAGTGCATTGATTGTCATCATACCAAGGCTTGGCATACAGTCGATCAGGATATAATCGTATCGGCATCTTATCGCATCGATATATTCTTTCATGATCATTTCTCTGCTCATAACATTTCCCATCGTTACTTCCAGTGCGGAAAGCTCAATATTTGCCGGGAGAAGATCTACATTTTCCTGGTGATGTAAGATCCCATCTTCCAAAGAGATTTCTTCTTCGTTGATGACATCCATCATGATCGTTGCCAGTGTGATGCGAAGATCATCCGGTTCCTCATATCCAAGACTTGCGGTTAAACTTCCCTGTGGATCCGCGTCGATCAGCAACACTTTCTTACCTTCTCTTGCCAGTCCAATGCCTACATTTACGGTTGTGGTGGTCTTTCCGACGCCACCTTTCTGGTTTACTACGGATATAACTTTACACATGATTGCTTCCTCCTTTAACTTTCCCATGATTCTTTTTTCCATAATTTTAGTAGTGCCAATATTTCCCGTTTCATCATTGCCGGTGTATAGGAATTCGGAAAATACTTATGTAGCTGTTCGTTTGTGAAAGCTACTCTTGTGATTTCACCCTTTTTCACTTCACACATGATTTCTTCCATCTTTTCCAGTGACAACTGCTTTTCTTTACTCAGTTGCCGGATTCTCTGGGCCTGTGAGAGTGACGGGATTGCCTGTGCATACTCCATTGCTACAAGCAGTTCCTTTTGCTCTTTTTCACTTAATGCAGCTATCTCTACAGCCGGACAAAAAGAAATAATCTCATCATCCAGTTTCTGCAGCATTTCCGGTATCAGTTTTGTCAGTGAGATATAACGCTGCACTTGTTTTAGGCTATCACCACAATCCTCGCTGATAATCTCTATCGCCCGCTTTCTTGGTGTTTTGTGGTCAACTTGGCTCTTTTTTCGACCATTTTTTCTTTTTAATACGTCATTCTTCAATTTGTAAGCAAAAGCTTTTTCACTGTAGCTGATCCGTTCTCTGTGAAGATTAGAATCTACCATGCTTAAAATGGAATCATCTTCACTTAATACCCGGATGATCACCGGTACTTTTCGGTATCCCAGTTTCTCCGCAGCATGTTTTCTTCTGTGGCCGGATATGATCTCATAGTATCCATCCGGTACCGGTCTGACGATCAGCGGATTTAATATTCCATACTTCTCAATGCTTTCCTGCAGAAGAAACATTTCCTTATCATCTTTCACCTGAAACGGATGCTCTTTGAACGGTCGAAGACGCTCAATCTCAATTTCTATGATTCTTTCTTCGTTTTCTTCTGATTGTCTGTTTGGCTCAGTCATCTTGACTCCTTTCCTCCAGGATTCAGGATACTAAAAAATGCCTGCCTGGAACTTTTATAAATAGTAAAGTTCCAAACAGACATTGCTGTTTGACCATTAGCTGTAGCTAATAGAATCGAATACTGTTTCAGCTAATTTATGTTTGCAGGTTTGGGAGAGATTGTTTCTTTTCCCGCCTTTTCTCTGATTTACATCCCCGAATAAGGGGTGACAACGGAGCGGAACCCAAATGTTAGCTGGACTTCTTAAAACCCATGTTTGCAAACCGGTAATTTTGATTAGCTGTCAGCTAACAAAAATCGGATTGCGTTAGCTGGAAATTGATCATTTTGAATGGAATTTTGTGTCACGAACGTGATTTGAAAATAAAAAAGCGTTCGTTGTCAGCTAATCCAGCTAACATTTTCGAACGCTTTGAAGCCCGTCGCCAAGAGGATTTGAACCTCCGACCCCTCGCTTAGGAGGCGAGTGCTCTATCCAGCTGAGCTATGACGACACATGCCGCAAACCCTTGATTTTACTGGGTTTCTGGGATTTTTCCCTTCGGCCATATATAAGATTATCAACTCTATTTCGAGTTGTCAATCTACAGATTTTTTTGATTTGGTAACATTAGAACGTTCCCCAATTTGGGGAATGCTTTGTTGTCACCATTAGTATTTTTCAGAATAGATTCGAACTGAAAGTTGTTTTTCATTTTTTCCCTTTGGGGAATGCCTCGGCTTTCTCTTAGGAGGCGAGTGCTCTATCCAGCTGAGCTATATGGACATTTAATCAACACCCATAATATAAGTTACTGTTCACTCCGTTCTCAGTAACTTAACCAAAATTCATTCCAGATTACCTGCGACAATGGGATTTTGGCTTGTATGTCTCGGGACTTTGGCATATTTTTGCAAAAATACCTCGAGGAATAATGGTGTATGAACAGTAACTAATATACTATATTTCAAAGAAAATTACAAGTGCAATCTGGCTTTTCTTATCTAATTTTCTGCTTCCGGATTCCATGTATTATCTTCCAGCATTTGAATCATCTCACCCAGTTCAACAGTATATGCTACTTTTACATCACTATCCTGTTTAACGATAAACTCAGACAACCCGTAAGCCTGTCCATTATCCGCCCAGTCATAAGTATATCCCAATCTTGTCCATGGATATTCGCCATCATAATAGCTGGAAATAATGTTCGCATCAAACCATGCTTTATAATCCGCATCAACATCTTCGGAGAATGAATCTGTCATTTCTACTGTTCCAATATCCGAAATATATGCCGGACGAAAAACATCTTCCGGTTTTACCCACATAGCTGTAACATAGTTAGATTCATTATCAGGAGTCAGACCAAGCAATTCTTTCATTCTTGTCTGCCAGTCTGTTACACCCTCTTTATTTTCCTGATACCAGTCTTCCAGTTCACCACCTGTAAATGTCCATACATTTCCCCATTCCAGTTTCACATCAGTGCCATCCGGATAACTGTCCGGATATTTATGGAATGTATATAGAAGAACTCTTCCCTCTTCATTATAAACTGCATAAGGCTCTCCCTCATCCAGGCTTACTACCGGAAGAATCTCACCATCCTCAGCAATCATCGCATCTTCAACTGCCTGATCAAAAAGAATCCGCAGATCATCTTCACTTTCAGCAGAGGAATCGGTTTCTGCTGCTTCTTCTGTCTCTGTTGTTTCTTCTGCCTGTACACTTACAGATACCCCGCATGATACAACCATTGCAGAAACCAGAACTCCACTTAACATCCATTGTTTCCATAATTTATTTTTCATATAATGTCATCTTCCTTTTTTTAGTTTTCCGACTTACCTGCCCCAAGTATATCATAGTAATTCTTTCTTTTCTTACCCTTGGAATAAATTGCAAATATCCGGCGTGAAATGTATATTACTGTTCACTCCGTTCTCAGTAACGTAGCCAAAATTCCAGATTGCCTGCGGCAATGGAATTTTGGCTTGTATGTCTCGGGATTTTGGCATATTCATGCCAAAACACCTCGCAGGATAGTGGTGTACGAACAGTAACAAATGTATATCTATAACACTCCCTCGTCAAGCGGATTGTTATAAGCATGTTTCACGTGAAACATATTCTTGTAAATCACAAGATGGCATAGGCGAAATATTCGTCCATGCCATCATAAATCATTTTAATTAATAGTGCAACTGTCCCTGGAGCCATATGATTCCTTTGAATCTACGTCCGATCTTTGGCTCCCCCAGCAAATCATTCTTATTGATACAAACATCAAACTGCATATCATTACAGTCTAATGTAAGCTGGCAGATTTCTTCTCCTGTTATAATGTTCTTGAATGTCATAAAATCCAGAATCTCACCCATGATACTATATTGATCACATTCAATTCCATATGGCATGAAATAGGAATCCACTATAGAAAAAATATCGTCTGTAACTATACGCTGAGAAATCATGGAATATGTATCCATATCCTCCATCGTGAGGCTCTCCATAGCCTCTTCATCACCGTTTCTGGCGGCTGCAATGAGATGATTTCTGTTCTTTGTCAGTTCACGTTCTGCTTTTACTGCTTCTTTATCTTTCTCTACAGGAAAAAGGATTTTTCCTTCCCTGGCCAGCCCGGAAAGGGTTAAAGGCTGGCCACCCGGAAGTATGTTGCCTTTTTCACGCTGTTGCAGATACTCAGCCGCATTCTGAAGATAGAAAATTAAAGTAACCCCAATTCTCAAATCGTCACAGGCACCTGCAAAAGATTCTTTGTCTGCATGTCTTTCTATCACAACACTCTCCTGTGTTGTAATGCCTGTTCCGCGAAAAAAAGGAAAATAATAATCCGGATAAAATGCGTTGTTTTCATCATACTGCCCGCAGACAGTAATTCCACAATCGCATCCATAATTCTTGGAAAACTCTGCAAACATACCATCAGGGTAGTTCTCTATGACTGTTTTCTCATCATAAGTTTCAACCACATCCGTAATGATCTGTCTGATACTGCTTCTTTTGGTGATCCTGGAAAAACCAACTGCCCTCAGATAACTGTGCATAAGAACACCTCCCTGAAAAAGCTCACCCTCCATTAAGCGTGCTTTTTCTCAATCTTTGTCATACCACCCATGTATGGCTGCAGAGCTTTAGGAATACTTACAGAACCGTCTGCATTCAGGTTATTCTCCAGGAATGCGATCAACATTCTAGGCGGTGCTACAACAGTATTATTTAATGTATGTGCAAGATATTTCTTACCATCTTTTCCGTTTACACGGATCTTAAGACGACGTGCCTGTGCATCACCAAGGTTTGAACAGCTTCCTACCTCGAAATATTTTTTCTGACGTGGAGACCATGCTTCTACGTCAAGAGATTTTACTTTCAGGTCTGCCAGGTCACCGGAGCAGCACTCAAGTGTACGAACCGGAATGTCCAGAGAACGGAACAGATCTACTGTATTCTGCCATAATTTATCAAACCACATCGGACTCTCTTCCGGTCTGCAGACAACGATCATTTCCTGTTTTTCAAACTGATGAATACGGTAAACGCCTCTCTCCTCAAGTCCATGAGCACCTTTTTCCTTACGGAAACATGGAGAATAGCTTGTAAGAGTTTTCGGAAGCTCTTCCTCAGGAATGATCTGATCGATAAATTTACCGATCATGGAATGTTCACTTGTTCCGATCAGGTATAAATCTTCACCCTCAATCTTATACATCATGGCATCCATTTCAGCAAAACTCATTACACCTGTTACAACATTGCTTCTGATCATAAAAGGAGGTACACAGTAAGTAAAACCTCTGTTTATCATGAAGTCACGTGCATAGGAAATTACTGCTGAGTGAAGTCTTGCGATATCTCCCATTAAATAGTAGAAACCATTTCCCGCAACACGTCTTGCACTGTCAAGATCAATTCCATCAAAATTTTCCATAATTTCTGTATGATATGGCACTTCAAAATCCGGAACAACCGGTTCACCAAACTTCTCGATTTCTACGTTCTCGCTGTCATCTTTACCGATCGGTACAGATGGATCAATGATATTCGGAATTACCATCATATCTTTGAGAAGTTCTTCCTCTACCTCTTTCTCTCTTGTGGAAAGTTCTTCAATACGGGTTCCGGAAGCAGCTACCTGTTTCTTTACTTCTTCAGCTTCTTCTTTCTTTCCCTGTGCCATCAGTGCACCGATCTGTTTGGAAATTTTATTTCTCTCTGCACGAAGAGCTTCTACTTCCTGTTTGATTTCGCGATTCTCTTTGTCCAGTTCCAGAACTTTATCCACTAATTCCAGTTTATTATCCTGAAATTTGTTGCGGATATTCTGTTTTACAACTTCCGGATTTTCTCTCACAAATTTAATATCTAACATCTTGTTCCTCCTGAAATATTCTATTACATTATGTAATGATGTCAGGGTAAAATCTGGCAACAACTTTCCCCCTGATATCAATTTATCATATCATGTGCATTCCTGCACAAAACAGATTCTCTTTTAGTATGCTCTTGTTTTCAGCTTTTAAACATTACTGTTCACTCCGTTCACAGTAACTTTTAAAAAACTTTATTCTTCAATATTATCCAGTCCAAAATTCACTGCCTTACGAAGTGCCTCTACTTCTTCCTGGCTGAGCATAACGTAGGATTCGCCTTTTACAATTTCTTTCATATACAAAAAACAATTGTCCCGGCTGTGTACTGCATTTAAGATAAGGCCTGTATTCTCTTTGTCCAGTAAAGCCAGCGCAAAACTTAACTTTCCACCTACATCATCAAATGCGTCATACTTTTCTACACCATATTTATTAAACATTTTATCAAGATTCTTTTTGATAAAAAGAAGATCATGATCATGTTCTTCCTTCGCATCATAGAGCTTATCTATCTGAGCGAATTTTCTAACGAATACTTTTTCCAGAGACTGTGCATCTGAACCTTTCATGAACGTCTTATATTTACGTTCCAGACGGCTCAGGCGCATATTCATACTGATATTCCTTACCAGCAGGAAGATAGTAAGAATCAGCAGTATAATAATGATGATCCCGGAATCAATTCCAAGATTTTCAAAAATGCCACTCATATTACTGTCACTCCTAACCAATGGATTCGAAAAGATCTATGATTCTTTCCAGTTCATCCTTGGAATAATATTCAATTTCAATTTTACCTTTGTCATTTTTCTTTCTGTGAATCTGAACTCTGGTACCCATGATACTTTTCATTTTTTCTTCCAGACTCTCATATATTGCATCCTCAGCAGAACTGAATTTGCTCTTCTTTGCTGTTTTTGGCGGCTCCAGCATACGTTTTACAAGCGCTTCTGTTTCACGAACACTTAATTTCTCGTCAAAAACCTTCATTGCAATTGATTCCTGCTTTTCCTTATCTGCTATCGAAAGGATTGCCCTGGCATGACCGGCAGTGATCATCTCATCAATCAGCATCTGCTGCACTTTTTCACTGAGTTTGAGAAGTCTCATTGCATTTGTTACTGCTGTTCTGCTCTTCCCTACACGCTCTGCGATTTCATCCTGTTTCAGATGAAATTCATCAATCAGTCGTTTATATGCCATCGCTTCTTCCACAGGGTTTAAATCTTCCCGCTGAATATTCTCAATCAGGGAAATTTCTACTAATTCCTGCTCAGAAAACTCTTTAACAATTACAGGAATCTCTGTCAGTCCGGCAAGCTTTGCCGCTCTCCAGCGTCTTTCACCTGCAATTATTTCATAGTAGTCCTTTTTATCAGACACAAGAAGTGGATGGAGTACGCCGTACTGTTTAATAGACTCAGACAGTTCCATGAGTGCATCTTCATCGAACTGTTTACGTGGCTGATCCATATTCGGCTCTACACTTGAGATCTTTACGATCATTGCCCCTGTTTTCGAATCTGCTGTTTGCTTCTTTGCAACAGTAGGGTTTGTCTGTTTTTCAGCTACGTCAGATTTCTTCTCTGTTTTAACTGTTTTGGTTATTGTCTTTCTGGCAGGTTCTTTGACAACAGATGTTCTGTCTGGAAAAAATGCATCTAAGCCTCTGCCAAGACCGTTTTTTCTTCCTGCCATTAATTATCCTCCCTGTTGAGCACTTCCTCTGCCAGAAGCCTGTAGCTTTCTGCTCCTGCTGATCTCGGATCATAGATATTAATCGGCTGTCCATAGCTTGGAGCCTCCGCCAGTCTTACATTACGTGGAATAATTGTTTTATAAATATTCTGATTTAAATTCTCTTTTACGTTTTCCACTACCTGCAGAGACAGGTTTGTTCTTGCGTCATACATTGTGAATACTACGCCTTCCATTTTCAGACGTTTATTCAGTCTTTCTTTTACCAGATCAATGGTATGAATCAGCTGTGAAAGTCCCTCCAGCGCATAATATTCACACTGGATCGGCACTAATACAGATGTAGCTGCGGTTAATGCATTGATCGTCAGCATATTTAATGACGGCGGACAATCCAGTATTATGTAATCATATTTACGTCGAAGCTTATCTGTGATTCCCTTTAAGATAAATTCTTTATCATCGATTCCTACCAGCTCGATTTCTGCACCGGAAAGATTAATATTAGATGGAATCAGATCAAGATTCTCAACAACATCTTTTACAATCGTGTCTTTCGTTTCTGCCTCTCCAAGCAAAAGTTCATACAATGTATTTTCTATGCCGTTCTTATCAACGCCGAAACCACTGGTAGTATTTCCCTGTGGATCCATATCAATTGCGAGAACCTTTTTCCCTTTTTCTGCAAGACATGCTGAAAGATTAATTGCAGTTGTTGACTTTCCAACTCCGCCTTTCTGATTAGCAACTGCTATAATTCTTCCCAACTTCATTCCTCCTTTATGAGGTTTTAATTGTAGTTATTCCTATTTTGCCTGTTACATTATTTTTTATAATGCCAACAGGCATACGCAGGTTTATTATAACACTTTTATTTTAATCATGCCACATAATGTTTCACGTGAAACATAAAAAAACACATTATTTTTAGCATAAATATTGTATATTTTGTGGTGATTGACATTTTCTTTTTCCATCAATCGTTACTATTCACTCCATTCTCAGTAACGTAGCCAAAATTCCAGATTGCCTGCGGCAATAGAATTTTGGCTTGTATGTCTCGGGATTTTGGCACATTCATGCCAAAACACCTCGCAGGATTGTGGTGTGTGAACAGTAATCATCAAGTTACTGTTCACTGGTAATATCCCGCGAGGTGTTTTTTGTGAGTGAAGGTCACAGAAAACCCGAGACATACCGCGCGAATTTATGCGATTAGCATAAATTCTGTGCATCGCGAAGCGTGTTGCTGTGAACGGAGTGAACAGTAACATCATCAATCCATATGGTTCTTTTTTTCGCATCATATTTTCTTGTAAAACAGACAGTATCGCGGTATAATATGGGTATATAATTTTAGCAGGCTAATCACTTGTTATGCTTGATAAAGGAGGCCGAAAATGAGTAAAAACAAGCACAAATTTCTTACATTTGCTGCTCTGATGACCGGCGCAACTGTTGCTGTTCATTTCATTAACCACACGATTGCTACTGCTGCACAATTAAAACAGATGCTCCACATTTCTAATGACAATTACTTTGAATGGCGCTTTGGGAACATTTATTATACCAAAAAGGGAACTGGGTCACCGATTCTTTTGATTCATGACACTTTACCTGGAGCTTCCGGGTATGAATGGAGCAAAATTGAAGACGAACTGGCAATTGACCATACCGTATATACTGTTGATTTGTTAGGATGCGGACGTTCGGACAAATCCAGCATTACCTATACAAATTTTGTTTATGTTCAGATGATCAGTGATTTTATCAAAAAAATAATTGGTCAGAAAACAGATGTGATTGCAAGTGGTTTTTCAGGCTCTTTTGTTACTATGGCCTGTCACAATGAGAAAGAACTTTTTAACAAAATCATGCTGATAAATCCGCCCAGCCTGACTCAATTAAAACAGATGCCAAACAGAAAGGACCGCCTGTTAAAAGCAGCTCTGGAAATTCCGATTTTCGGAACTCTGGTTTATCATATGATCGTATCACGTGATAATATAAATAATCTTTTTATCGAGAAGATGTATTATAATCCATTCCATGTGGATAATCAAATGGCAGATGCTTATTATGAAGCAGCTCATAAAGGTGGATATTATACCAGATTTTTGTACTCCAGTCTTGCAGCTAAGTATATAAATATAAATATTTGTCATGCACTTAAGGCACTGGATAACAGTATTTATATTGTTGAAGGTGAAACAGAACCAAACGGAAAGGCTGTCACTAATGATTATTGTGCCTCCAACCCGGCTATTGAAGTTTCTGTTCTCAAAGAAACAAAACATCTTCCACATGTTGAAGCACCTGAAGCGTTTCTTGAACAGGTTAAAATCTTCTTTTAAGCCTTATATTTAAGCCAGAATGAGTCGACGAGTTGATTTTGAGACAGTTTTGAAGGATAAATTTTTTTATTTCAAGTCGGAAGAAGGCGACGTTGCGGTGACTACAGCAACCGAATTCGGACAAAATATACCGCAAAATGGGGCGTGCAGATTGTGGGAATGATTTTTCAAACACGCTCTAATACAACAAAAAGTGAGGCAGGCATATGGAAGAAATTCTATATGCCTGCTTCACTTTTTTATAGATTCGTTTATTCTTTTACTCTTCTGTACTGTCCGTTTCCTGAGAATCTGTATTCTCCTCTTCGGATGTATCAGAATCGTTTGTTGTGCCGGCTGTTTCAGATGTACTGTCATCGGACTCTTCTATGCTCTCACCTGGCATATCTGTTGAATCTGATTTAGTATCATCTGTTGTTGCTTCGTCTGAATCTGTCTTATCTGAACTATCTTCTTCTGTTCCAACAACTGATTCAAATGCTGTGAACAGTTCTTTTACATTCATCTTATTTACGAGATATACTTTATTATCCACCACTGCTGCATAATAGTTTGTATCGTAGCTATAGTATGCAACTTCCTGTGTATCACCGTTTTCTTCTGTAAATGTAGCTGTCAGTTCTGCATCACCGTCAGGTTCATATTTATCTGTCAGACGTTTCTGAACCGTCATGTTGATCAGTTTATTGTAGAATGTTGTAAATGTTGTTTCATCCAGATCAGAACCATTCAGTTTATAGGTAACTGTTTCTGTATCGTTTCCATCATCATCTGTGGATGTTTCACGTGAAACATTTACTTTATAATCACTGCCCTGATAATTTACTTTGAGGCTTCCGAGGCTGTTTAAAGATACATAACTTACTGTCATATCCCAGAAGTCTTCTTCTGATTTATCAGTGAGCGCGGACAGAGTATCCGTTGACATCGTATAGACTTCATTGCTGTCATTTACCATGACATATCTGCTGCTGTCATCTGTTTCATTTCCAACAAGAATTGTAAGCTGCTTATCTGCCATCTTAGTTTCTTCTTCCGAAGAATCCTCATTGTCTGATGCACTGTCTGAGTTTTCTGATGTTTCATCTTCTGCTTCTTCACCGTCAGTATCTTCAGCCTCGGATGTTTCATCCGTAGTTTCACTTACACTTTCGTCTGATTCTGTATCCTGTTCAGCATCGTCACTGTTTTCTTCCACAGATGAAGCATCTTCATCTGCCGTCTCACCGGAAGCTGTCGTATCATCTTGTGTGTCTTCATCAGTGTCATCATCAGCAACTTCTTCCTGATAATCTACTGTGATTGTTGCATATGGTTTATCCAGACCATATTTGCTCTTGTCGTCACATTTATAATCTGCAAGTGAACTATATGCCATGCTTCCGAATGAGGATACCAAAGAACTTACGGTAGCTGAGTCTGCTTTTTCTTCATCCTCGCTGCCTTTTACTGACCAGGTACTTGTATCTTCGTCTTTTGATAATTTATAGGAATTATCGCCGTCTACAGAAATTTTTGTAATGGTATCTGTATTGGAAATTGCAGGAAAATCATCCATCTGCGCATAATCATTCAATGATTTGGTAAACGGCTCTACGCAGGAAGAATCTATCAGGTATACTGTCTTCTCATCATCATCTTTTCTTACATAATACTGACTGGTGGAGGAATTTTCATCTCCCACATATAGTGTAGTTGTTATGTCATCGCCATCTTCCTCATCAGATTTTGTTACAATCTTAATCGTGTTTGACGGAGAGTCCAGACCATATTCTGAAAGATCATCTACGTCCTCCAGAACTCTGTCTGAATCGACAGATGCAATAGCAGATGCTGCACTGTCCAGAGTAGTCTGATTTACCGGAAAATCTGTCTCGTCTTTCTTTACCCAGCTGTCATCATCTTTTTCAAATGTTGTCTCTGTATCATCAACCATAAAATCCAGAGATTTAATGTTATCTGTTAATGCAGTAAATACAGTTGTGCTTTCTTCAGAATCTTCTTCGGATTCTTTCTGCTCCTGATGGGCTACGTAGGTTTTTACACCTGCGTAAGCCCCGCAGCAGACACCAAGAACTACAACTGCAAGAACCATTTTTACAGTTTTATTCTTCATTTAAGCTTTTCTCCTCTTCATCCAGACTGCAAACCCTACAACAAGGAAGAATCCAGGAATCAGACCGATGGTGCAGATCTTCCAGAATGCAGCATCATAGTCTGTGAGTGTCAGATAAGATACAGACAGGCTCTTGGATGGAATAGATACGGTTGCACTGTCTTCTGTGTCTGTCATCCACTTCAGGGATTCGATGATCAGCTTCTCATTTCCGCCGGATACCATCTGATTTACCTGTGATTCCATCAGATTGGAAGTTGAATAGTATACGATCTGCGTTTCTTTGTCATCATCCAGAGTCTCTGTGATGCTTACTCCCAGATCAAATGGGCCAGCTTCGTCTCCGTCTTCTTTCTCCAGAGTATCACTGTTCAGATCTGTCTTGGAATATGCCTGGTCTGATGTGGTGAGGATACTGTTGATCGTTACGGTATCTCTTACATCATCCATTTTTTTGATTCCCTGTGCATATGGTACAAGTACATGATATCCTCCGGAAACAGTCTCAGAGCTTGCATCTGTGCTGTTTATAGTCGGAACCAGATAATATGGCATCTGCATTGCATAATGCTGATTATCACCTTCAAATACGATTCCAGCTTCTCTCTGAACACCATAGTTTTCCAGAACTGCATCAAAGTTTGGCAGGTCTTCTGTTGTATAATCAGAGAAAATCATCGCCTTTCCGCCATTTTCAAGATAATCAATAATAGCAGTCTTTTCATCTTCTGAAATATCTGTGGATGGAGAATCAATGAACAGGCAGTCTGCATCATCCGGAACACTTCCCTCTGTAAGAAGATTCAGAGACTGAATATCCATGTTTGCCTTCTCGATGTCTTCTTTGATAGTAGAATCCATCTCCTTCTCACCATGTCCCTCGAGTGTATAAAGGATCGGGAGATCTTCGGATGTTACATATCCGATCGCACTTGTGATCTGACCTTCACCGTCGAAACCGGTAGTCTGAGAGCTGTAGGTCTGATAATCAATTGTGCTCTCATAGATATTGTTGTAATCAATGACTTTATTTCTGTCGCCACATACAACGATCAGACTGTTTGCAGAAAGATCATCACTTGTATATTCCGTTACAAATTTAGGATTTACTACAGGATCCTTCTGCTCTACTTTAATATGCTTGGATTCATCTTCATATTTCTTAAGCAGATTGGTAATATTCTCATCTTCAGAACCGCTCTGTGCAATCTGGTAAATTGTTACGTCCTTGTCCAGATCTTTCAGCATTGCTTTTGTATCATCACCAATACTGTAGAGTTTCTGACTGCTGATATCAATTTCTGAATATTTGGACGGAATCGCATTTACGATCATGTTGAGCACTACAACTACTGCAATAAATATCACTGACATAACCATTGTGTAAGAGCCGTTTTTGATATGCTTCTTACTGATGGTGCCAATCAGTTTCTTTTTGTCAAATTTTTTATGCTTATTATTTTTCATCTTTTCTTTCAGTTTCATTTTCTTTCACCTCCCCACTAATTCCAGCGTCTCTTCAAAATAGACTGTGTTGTAAGGAACAGGCATACTGCAATCACAGAAAGAAAATATACAATTCCTTTTATATCAAAGATGTTACTTGTAAAATTATCAAAGTGTCCGCTCAGATTAAACACATCCAGGACTTTCTGAATACCGCCCTCAAAAATACTGGATTTTACTACATAAATAATAATCAGTGCCACTTCTCCAATCACACCGATCACTGCTGAGATCAGAATATTCTTGATCATGGTATAGATAATGATGGCTGCTGCCAGGATCAATAACCCAAATGTCACGCATGTCGACATAGATGTCTGAGAGAAGAATGAAGAAATACCATTCATCATGTAAAATGCAAATAAGAAAACAAATGTGAGTACCGCTGCAATTACCTGGCTCTCAGTTAATGCTGACATAAATACACCGATTGCAATATTTGCACATCCCAGAAGAAAGAATCCCAGGACTGCTGTATATGCAGATGCAAACTCTACTGTGCCAAACCTGGACATAATCAGCGGATAAGTACACATAACTGCCATCGGAACAGCAAATACAGTTACCAGTGCAAGATATTTACCTATTACAATACCGCTCACAGAAACCGGTGCTGTCAGAAGCAGCTGATCTGTTTTCTGTTTTCTTTCCTCTGCAAGTACACGCATAGTCAAAATCGGTACTCCGATCAGGAATGCAAAGGTAATTGCACTTAAGGTGTATTCAAATTTCGGATATGCTGCTGAAAGCTGATATGCTGAAAAATAAATACCTGTCAGTACAAGAATGAAAAAGATAAATAAATATCCTACCATGGATGTCAGGTAACTTTTCAGCTCTCTTTTATATATAGCTGTCATGGTTATTTCTCTCCCCCTTTATCATTATTCTGTTCTTCCGGTATTTCTGCTGATGTCTGTTTTACGTTTGTCTCGTTTGATCTACCGGCATCAGTATCTTTATCTTCAGGTGTATTTGGGACTTCGTCTGCAGATATTGGTTTATCGGATGCAGTAAGTTCAAGGAAGATTTCCTCCAGTGATACTTTCCTGGACTTCATCTCATAGATTGGGCTGTTAATCTCCGACATTTTGTAGAATACTTTTTCCCGAATGTCATTCTGCTCCTCTGTTGAAACTTTCACACTCCAGAGATTCTGTTTCTCATCTTTTTCCATTGTTACGCTGTTGACTCCCTCGATTCCCTCGAGAGCCTGCCTGATCTGTATTTTTTCACCTTTAATAAGCATCTCCAGAGTATTAGATCCCTCTGCAAGTTTTCCAAGATTCTCAGGAGTATCGCTTGCTACCAGTTTTCCATGAGAAATGATCAGCACGTAATCGCATACCGCGCTTACTTCAGAAAGTATATGCGAGCTGAGAATAACGGTATGTTTCTTTTTTAATTCTTTAATTAAGGTTCGGATTTCAATAATCTGTTTAGGGTCAAGACCTACTGTCGGCTCATCCAGGATGATCACCTCCGGATACCCTATAATCGCCTCAGCAAGACCAACTCTCTGTCTGTAACCTTTTGACAGGTTCTTTATCAGACGGTTTCTCATGTCTGAAATCTTTACCATATCCATGACTTCTTCGATCATGTTTGCTTTTTTATCTTTTGGGATTTTCTTGAGATCTGCCACAAATTTCATGTATTCCAGGACAGTCATATCAAAATAGACCGGCGGCTGTTCAGGCAGATAACCGATACATTTCTTTGCCGCTTCCGGTTCTTCGAGGATATCGTGTCCGTCAATTTTGACGGTTCCTTCGGTGGATGCGATGTATCCGGTTATCATATTCATTGTAGTGGATTTTCCTGCACCGTTTGGTCCCAGAAATCCATAGATTTTGCCTTTCTCTATTTTAAAGGAAAGGTGGTCAACTGCCGTATGGTTACCATATCGTTTAACCAGATTGTTTACTTCAATCAATGTGTTCTCCTCCTCTTAATTTTTGCCAAAATAAAATATAGAAAATGTCCCCAGGTGAAACAGAGAATGGGGGAACCCGAGGACATCTCTATAAAAATAGTTTATGATGAAGTTGTGATGAAATTAGGATAAAAGTGTGATTATTCTGTGATGTTTGTTTGAAAAAAATAGCTGTCCCGAAATCTCGGCATTTTTTGCCAGAAGATTTCATGAGACAACTATACATAGATTTATTATGACAATGGTTCTTTTAATGGTGTTCCTGCTTTACGCGGATACTTTCCAGGTGTAGATTTTTTCTTATTTATAATGACAAGGGATCGGTCAATCTCGGAGTCCGGCAATTTAAAGTATGTGATGTCTTTCACCTGACCACCGAGGATATTGATTGCTTTCTCTGCTTCTTCTGCCTCTTCCTGTACAGTTCCTGATTTATAGGAAATGAAAGTTCCTCCTGTCTTTACATAAGGAAGACAATATTCTGACAGAGTTGCAAGGTTTGATACTGCCCTGGATACACAGAGATCATATTTCTCACGATACTCTTTATTTTTTGCATACTCTTCTGCTCTTCCATGAATCGCCTTAATCCCTTCTAATCCAAGAAGCTCAAAACTTTCCTCAAGGAAGTTTACCCTCTTTTTCAGAGAATCCAGCAGACATGCCTCCAGATGTGGAAAAGCAATTTTCAAAGGCACACCTGGAAATCCGGCACCTGTACCGATGTCCATAATTGTTTTTACTTTTGTCATATCAATGGCTTTTACACAGGCAAGACTGTCAAGAAAGTGCTTTGTAAGTACTTCCTCAAACTCAGTAATACCTGTCAGATTCATAACCTTATTTTTTTCTACCAGAAATTCATAAAACTGGATAAACTGATTTTTCTGCTTCTGGCTCAGCTCTATACCCAGTTCTCTGCATCCATTTTCCAATGTCGTCAGATTATACGGCATGTATTATTCTCCTTTTTCTACCTTTATTTATTATTTTTGTATATTTTACAGGGTTGTTTTATGTGCTTTTATGATTTTATCTGTTATTTATAGTCCGTTATTTTACTCTTTTATGTACTATTTTAATATTTTTTGCCAATTTCTTGTTTTTATAAGCACATTAAAGCGTATTATATTAATTATTTCGTACTGGAAAGATACACCAGTAAAACTGATATATCAGCAGGAGAAACTCCTGAAATTCGGGAAGCCTGTCCGATTGAAATCGGTCTGTATGCTTCCAGTTTCTGACGTGCTTCGATTCTCAGGCTTCCAACTTTCTCATAATCAAGATCTGTCGGGATTTTCTTTGCTTCCAGTTTCTTAAACTGTTCTACCTGTTTTAACTGTCTGCGGATATATCCATCATACTTGATGTTAATGTCAACCTGTTCCTGTACATCCCATGGCAGCTCCGGACGTTCTTTATCAAGTGGTTTGATTGCTTCATAAGAAAGTTCCGGACGGCGGATCAGTTCTGCCAGAGTGGTTCCGGATTTCAGCGGTGTGCTGTTATAGCTTTCCAGAAGGGTCTGAACCTCTTTGTTTGCTCCGATATTTGTATGTTCTACTCTGCTGATCTCTGTTTTTATCTGTTCTTCTTTCGTAAGGATTTTCTGATAATCCTCTTCACTGATGAGCCCTGCTTGATATCCCTTTTTACGAAGTCTCAGATCCGCATTATCCTGTCGGAGAAGTAATCTGTACTCCGCTCTGCTGGTCATCATTCTGTATGGCTCATGGTTTTCTTTTGTTACCAGATCATCAATAAGAACACCAATATAAGCCTCAGAACGGTCAAGAATCAGCTGTTCCTGACCTTTAACTTCCAGAGCAGCATTAATTCCTGCGATCAGTCCCTGCGCCGCTGCTTCTTCATACCCTGAGCTTCCGTTAAACTGACCGCCGCTGAACAGTCCTTTGATTTTCTTAAATTCCAGTGTAGGATATAACTGACGTGGATTAATACAGTCATATTCGATGGCATATGCATTTTTTACGATTTTTGCATGTTCCAGTCCCGGTACGGAATGATACATTTCTTCCTGCACATCTTCCGGCAGAGAACTGGACATTCCACCAATATACATCTCATTTGTATAGAGACCTTCCGGCTCAATAAATACCTGATGACGGTTCTTATCTGCAAAACGGACTACTTTATCTTCAATTGACGGGCAATAACGCGGACCGGTTCCTTCGATCATACCGGAATACAACGGAGAACGGTCAAGGTTTGCACGAATGATCTCATGAGTTTTCTCATTTGTATATGTCAGCCAGCAGGATTTCTGCTCTATCTGAACATCTTCCGGATTAGTTGAGAATGAAAATGGTACAACTCTCTCATCTCCAAACTGTTCCTCCATTTTGCTGTAGTCAATTGTATTTCCGGCAATACGGGCAGGTGTTCCTGTTTTAAAACGGAACATTTCAATTCCCAGCTCTTTCAGAGAATCAGTCAGATAGTTGGCTGCCTGCAGTCCGTTTGGTCCTGTATAATTACTTACATCACCGTAAATACATCTTGCTTTTAAATAAGTCCCTGTACAGAGGACCACAGCTTTACAGTTATAAGTTGCACCGGAATATGTTTTTACCCCTGTAATCTTTCCGTCCTCGACCAGAAGTTTTGTTACTTCTCCCTGTTTAATAGTCAGATTAGGTGTATTTTCAAGCGTTTTTCTCATTTCATTGCTGTATGCCTGTTTGTCAGCCTGCGCACGTAAGGAGTGCACTGCAGGTCCTTTGGAACAGTTAAGCATTTTGGACTGGATAAAGGTCTTGTCAATATTTTTTCCCATTTCACCGCCCAGGGCATCAAGCTCTCTTACCAGATGGCCTTTGGAACTGCCACCTACGTTCGGGTTACATGGCATTAATGCGATACTGTCTACACTTACAGTAAACATCACTGTATTCAGGCCCAGGCGCGCACCCGCAAGTGCTGCTTCACATCCGGCATGACCGGCACCGACTACAACAATATCATAATCTTCTACTAACGTTCTCATTTTGTCTCCTTTTATTTTACAACTGCTCATTCTATTCTTTCAAAAATCGCCGAAGGCGATTTTTTGATTTTTATTTACCCATGCAAAACTTGCTGAATATCTCATTTACCAGATCTTCACCAACAGACTCTCCGAGGATTTTACCCAGATTTTCATATGCATTCATAAGATCTATAGAAAAGAAATCTTCCGGCATTCCCCTTTCGATACTGTTTCTGACCAGATCAAGGCTTCTGTCAGCCTCTTCCAATGCTGCTTTATGACGGGCATTTGTAATATATACCTCATCATTAAAGGAAATCTCTCCTCCAAAAAACATATCTTTAATCTGTTCTTCCAGTTCTGTAATGCCTTTTTCTTCTTTTGCAGAAATCGGAATTACAGGATGTCCTGTTTTTTCTTTCAGGATTTCCGGCTGGATTTCCGGCTGAAGATCAGTTTTATTATACAGGATAATCGCCTTTTTTCCAGTAAGCATTTCCATGATTTCTTCATCATTTTCGTCAAGCGGAACAGAAGAATCCACTACATAAAGAATCAGATCTGCTTTCTGTGCCATTTCTCTGGCTCTGTCTACCCCTATTTTTTCCACAATATCCTTTGTTTCCCGGATTCCGGCTGTATCAATAATCTTCAGAGATATTCCATGAAGTGTGATATATTCCTCCAGAATGTCTCTGGTCGTTCCTGCAATATCTGTCACAATAGCCCGGTTTTCTCCGATCAGAAGATTTAACAGTGAGGATTTTCCGGCATTTGGTTTTCCAAGGATAACTGTCTGGATTCCCTCCTGGATCATCTTTCCGTCAGAAGAAGTTTTCAACAGGCGCTTCACTTCTTTCTGTTCATTATCCACAACTTCCAGAAGTTCTTGGGGATATCCATCCAGACTGATATGTTCCGGATCATCCAGTGCCGATTCTATATATGCAATGTGATAAATCAGCTTTTCTCTGATATCTCGGATTGCTTTCTGCACAGAACCTCTTAACTGATCCATGGAACTGCGAAGCGCATATTCATTTTTCGCCTGTATAACATCCATAACAGCCTCTGCCTGGGATAGATCCATCCGTCCGTTCAGGAAGGCACGTTTGGTAAATTCTCCTGGTTCTGCAATTTCGGCACCATTTTTCAGCACTGTATCCAAAACCCTCTGCATAGCATATACACCACCATGACAGTCTATTTCTACTGTATCTTCTCCTGTAAAAGTCCTCGGTGCATGCATGATCATTACCAGAACCTCATCAATCAGTTCCTCTCCATCATAAATATATCCATAATGAATGGTATGAGTCGGAACTTCTTTTATTTTTTTCTTCCCGCCTTTTGATCTGTAGATACGGGAAATCACATCCATGGCATTCTCGCCGCTGATACGGATGATTCCGATTCCGGACGCACTCATGGCTGTGGAAATTGCTGCGATTGTTGTTTCCATTTTTTTCTCCTCACTTGCCTGTTCTATAATAGTTCCGCCCCTGCGGAACAGTAGACTGTTACAATAATTCTGTCATCTTATATACATAACAGGAAAATCACACTGACTACTGTTATTTTTTTCTGCAAGTGTGTAATCTCTCTGGTATATATACAAGACTTTCCGTAAAATAAAAATGTTACTCCAGGCAAAAGTACACACGCAAAGTTACGTGCTATTCACGCTTTCACCTAGAATAACATTCTTTTTTCATATCTGCAATGAAGCAGTCATATTATTAATTTCTTTTTAATTTTACCACTACATGACGGTAAGGCTCTTCACCCTCACTGACTGTCTCAACGAATTTATTTCCCTGAAGAGCAGAATGGATAATTCTTCTCTCATAAGGATTCATTGGCTCAAGAATAACCGGCTTGCGGGTTTTTCTTACTTTATAAGCAATACCTCTTGCAAGGTTCTCAAGAGTTTCTTTACGGCGCTTGCGGTAATCTTCTGTATCAAGTTTTACACGAATGTAATTTGATTTACCTTTATTTACCACAAGACTCGTCAGATACTGAAGAGAATCCAGAGTCTGGCCTCTCTTGCCGATAAGGATTCCCATATCTTCGCCTTCAAAGTCAACTTCCAGACTTCCGTCCGTTGTGTTATATTCAGATGTAATCTCTACTTCTCCAAGATTCATGGACGCAAATACATCACGAAGGAATACCTTTGCTCTGTTTTCTACTTCTTTAATCTCTTCCGGATCTGTAAGGATCTCAACAGGCTTTACCGGTTTAGTCGTCTTTTCTCTGACTTGTTTCTCTTTTGGCTCTCTGAATTCTCTCGGCTGTTTTTCTTTTGCAGCCCTTTCCTTTACAGGTTTTGGCTGTCTTGGTTTCTCAGAAACAGCTTTCGGCTCTTTGATTTCTTTCTTTACCGGTTTTATAGCTTCCGTTTTCTTTTCTTCCTGAACCGGGGCTTCCTCTTTGAAGGAATCGAGTTTCACTGTCTCTACGATCTCCTTCATTTCTTCTTCCTCAGAAACCGACTCAATCTTACGAACCTTAATTACTGCAGGCTTGCTTCCGATTCCGAAAAATCCGTTGCTGCCTTCACTTATTACCTGAATCTCAAGCTGGTCACTGGATACGCCAAGCTCGATACATGCTTTTGTAATTGCTTCACTCTTTGTTTTCGCTGAAAACTGGATATAATCCTCCATGCCAACCCCTCCGTTCCTGACTACTTCTTCTTATTACGCTCATCAAATGCTTTTACCAGATTGGCCTTTGCAGTAATGCTGCCAGGTTTTGCATTCGCAGCGTCTTTGTAAGCTTCTTCAACCTTCTTGGCTCTTGTCTCAACATTTGTATTGCTGCTGCCTTTTTCAATCTTATTGATATTCTTGGCGCTCTGATGGGCCTGATTTGTAATCTTCTGAGGTGGAAGTCCCGCTTTCTCACGCTTCTTTTCCATCTTCTTCATATTCTCACTGATCAGGTCTTCAATCTGGATCTTATCCATCTTTTTATTGATAACAACCTGCTGCACACTTCTTACTGCAGCACTTGCTACCCAGTAAATACCAAGACCTACAGGGAATGTGAAACAGAATACTGCTGACATCAACGGCATTACCATATTCATTGTCTTCATGGAGTTCATCATTGCATCCTGCTGTGAATCGCCGCTCTGCTGTGCTGCCTGAGGCATCAGTTTTAAGTTGATCATCTGTGTAGCCCACGCAAGAATCGGGATAAGAATCGCAACGATAGCAAGAAGAGCAGATCCACCTACAAAAGCTGCTTTAATATAAGTCAGTGGCTGATCAGCGATATTCAGACCAAAGAAATTCTGCACATGTGAAATCTCTTTTGCAGTGCTGTTCAGCGTATCAGTAAATCCTGCAAACTGGCTTGTCTCAGCAAGTGTTTTCCACTGGGAAGGTGATAATGCATACAAAAAGTCTGTGACTGAATTACTTGTAGCTTTACTTCCATCCATAATAAGCTGAACTCTTGTCATCTTATTATCTGTGATAAACTGCTGAAGGATATCTGTATATCCGTTTACACCTGTAATACTGGTAACTGCAGATGCAAGGATATCCCTTACACTTCCTACATATGCCGGAATTTTATAAATTACCTGATATAAGGCCATCAAAATAGGGAACTGGATTGCAAGCTGTACACAGCTTCCTGTAGGAGATACGCCGTATTTCTGATATACAGCCTGTGTTTCCTCCTGCATTTTCTGCATTGCAGCAGTATCGTTGTTTTTTCCCTTGTACTTCTTTTGAATTTTCTGAAGTTCCGGCTGCATGATTGCACTCAGCTTAGAGAATTTCTGCTGTTTGATCTGCAGTGGGGTCATAAGAGCATAAATAAGGATACTGAAGATGACAATACAAAGACCGATATTCTGAATTCCAAAGATATTCAGCAATCTGTAAATACCATCCATGATCCATCCCATAACGGTCGCAAGCTGACCAATGATAGGAGTGCTGCTCTTTGTCGCTAAAATCATTTCCAAGTTCATTTCCTCCTAGAATCCATAAATGACAGGAGGTTCCTTCGATCGATCAATATTCAATTTTCAAGTACATTCCTGTCTTTACGGTACAGGGTCATAGCCTCCGTGGGAAAAAGGATTACAGCGAAGTATCCTCCATACCGCAAGAAGACCACCCTTTAATGCACCATATTTTTCGATTGCTTCTAAACCATATTGAGAACATGTGGGAATATAAGGACATTTTGTTCTCTTCATCGGTGATATATACTTTTGATAGAGTTTAATTATTCTGATCAGAAACTTCTTTATCATTGTTCTTACCTGCTATGCAGTGCTTTCCCGCCAGATGCATCAGCGCACTCTCTATCTCTTGATAGGTTCTGTCCTTTGCCTGTGGGCGTGCAACTACTACAATGTCCAAACTGTTTTCAAATTCCGCTTCATTCAACCGATAACTCTCTCTTATCAATCTGGTGAGTCTGTGGCGAACCACACTATTCCCTACTTTTTTACTTACTGATATTCCCAGACGATTCTTCATGTACTGATTTTTCAGTACGTACATCACCAGATACCGATTACCTTTTGATGTTCCATTTCTGTATACTTTTTGAAAATCTTGATTTTTTTTTAAGGACTCTGATCTTTGCATAGAATCCCCTTTCCTGATCTCTTTTTTAAGAGAAGAAAAGACCACATAATTGCGGTCTTATTCTTAGGCTGATAAATGCTTTCTTCCTTTTAATCTTCTGGCAGCTAATACTTTACGACCACCCTTTGTGCTCATACGAGCTCTGAAACCATGAACTTTTGCTCTAGATCTCTTTTTTGGCTGAAATGTCATTTTCATAGGTAAAGCACCTCCTTTATCTATTATCCATGTTAAATTTTGTAACTTTTTAAGTATGACAGACACCGGATTCTACAGCTCTCCTGCCCGCCAACTTTACTTATTAGAACATCATTTCAATTATATTCATAAAGGGTGGATTCGTCAAGTATTATTTACACAAAGATTTAAATGGTTTTTTATGCCATTGTGGATTACATAATTGGTTTACGTAATATTATCCACATTTTGTGGATAACTTGTGGATAACTTGTGGAATACCTATATATCTTTCCACTTTCTCCTGTCTATTTTACACATATCTTCAAAAAAATGCTTTTATTTCTACTTTTCTTACTGTGCATAAAATTATCCCCATTTTTTATCGTTTTTAAAAGAATAACGTCACATTATGGTAACCTGAATTGGCTTTTCCACTGTTATCCACACTAATCCACATAAAAAGTGGGGATAACTTTTTTCCACATTTCCCTCAAATATACATTGCGAAAACAGGCATTTTATTATAATATATATAAGGATATTTATGTCTTTTTTAAGAATACGGTCAGAGTTTGTGGAAAACTCAATATTATCAATACACACTTAATATAGAAGTAATACGAACCGGGAGAACCAGAAAATGAACAAAGTTGTGGAAAAATGGGACGAAATCCTGCAAATCGTCAAGACAGAACATGATCTGTCCGACGTTTCTTTTAATACCTGGCTAAAACCACTTACTGTTTACGAAGTAGTTGACAATGTTGTCACTATTATCGTGCCTTCAGAGCAGGTAGGTCTCAATTATATAAGTAAAAAATATAAACTTCCACTTCAGGTAACGA
Source organism: Blautia sp. DFI.1.216 (assembly GCF_020594215.1). Classification (NCBI taxonomy): domain Bacteria; kingdom Bacillati; phylum Bacillota; class Clostridia; order Lachnospirales; family Lachnospiraceae; genus Blautia; species Blautia sp. DFI.1.216. The sequence goes on along the minus strand of NZ_JAJDML010000023.1, from coordinate 30,641 downwards.
TCAGTGAAGTTACCGGAATGGAAAACTGTGACATCAATTTCATATTGCCGGAAGATGTTCCAAAAAAAGAGGAAGTTTCTCCAAAAGCGCAGTCTCAGGACGCACGCTGCGAGGAAGCTCATTTGAATCCAAAATACACTTTTGATACCTTTGTAGTCGGAAGCAATAATAAATTTGCCCAGGCAGCAGCTCTTGCAGTTGCCGAATCCCCGGGTGATACCTACAATCCGCTCTTTATCTATGGCGGTGCAGGTCTGGGAAAAACTCATCTGATGCATTCTATTGCTCATTTCATTATTGATCATGATGAAAACAGCAAAGTACTTTACGTTACCAGTGAAGAGTTTACCAACGAACTGATCGAAACAATCCGTAATGGAAATAACTCGGCAATGACCAAGTTTCGTGAAAAATACAGAAACATTGATGTTCTTCTTGTCGATGATATTCAGTTTATTATAGGAAAGGAATCTACACAGGAAGAATTTTTCCATACCTTTAACAGCCTGCACAGTGCCAAAAAACAGATTATTATTTCGTCAGATAAACCTCCAAAAGATATGGAAATCCTGGAAGAACGTTTCCGTTCACGATTTGAATGGGGCCTGATCGCAGATATCACACTGCCGGATTACGAAACCCGAATGGCAATTCTTCATAAGAAGGAAGAAATGGATGGATATGATATTAACGAGGAAGTAATCAAATACATTGCAAACAATATTAAATCCAATATCCGCGAACTGGAAGGCGCGATCAACAAGGTGATGGCTTTTGCCAAACTTGAAAAAAAGGAAGTTACACTTGAACTTGCCGAACAGGCGTTAAAAGACATTATTTCCCCTGATGAAAAGAAAGTCATCACGCCGGATTATATTATTTCCATGGTTGCTGAACATTTTGATGTTACAGTGGATGACCTTTGTGGAAATAAGCGTAACTCCAAAATTGTAACCCCCCGCCAGATTGCCATGTATTTATGCAGAGAAATCATCTCAACTCCGCTGAAATCTATCGGAAAATGTCTTGGAAATCGTGATCATACTACCATTATGCACGGTATCGACAAAATTGAAAAAGAAATCAACAACGATGAAAACCTTAAAAACACCATTGAAACTTTAAAGAAAAAAATTAATCCACAGGGATGAGGATAACTGACTGTATAACATGTGTATAAGATGTTGATTGAATGTGTATAAGTGTGTATAACTTTTCGCCACTTTTTGGGCGCTTCGGTTATACACAAGTTATACACATACTTTAAGCACACCTTTACACGAAGTTATCCATATCCGAACTCCTTGAAAAATCAACCTTCAATGGAGTTTTTCACATATTCACATCCCCTACGGCGGAGACGACGAATTCCTTTTATATATTTATCTATAAAAAACCACATCACCCAAGAAAGGAAGTTATACACATTATGAAAATCATTTGCCAGAAAATCAACTTGCTCAAAAGTGTAAACATCTCACTGAAAGCAGTTCCCTCTAAAACAACAATGCCAATTCTGGAATGTATTCTGATTGATGCTACTACAAACCAAATCAAATTTACTACTAATGATATGGAACTCGGTATAGAAACAATTGTTGATGGAATCATTGAAGAAAAAGGAATCATTGCGCTGGATGCAAAAATTTTCTATGAAATCATTCGTCGACTGCCAGACAATACGGTAACTATTAAAACAGATGAGAAACTTACTGCCACCATTACCTGTGAGAAAGCAAAATTCACGATACCTGGTAAATCCGGAGAAGATTTTGCATATCTCCCACTGATTGAGAAAGAAGAAAGTCTTACTATCTCTCAATTCACATTAAAAGAGATGATTAGACAGACTATTTTCTCAATTGCCTCCAATGAAACCAATAAGCTGATGACAGGTGAACTTTTTGAAATCAAAAATAACTACCTGAAAATAGTATCTCTCGATGGACATCGTATTGCGATCAGACGTATGGAACTGAAAAAAGATTATGCTGACCGCAAAGTGGTGGTACCTGGCAAAACACTTAATGAGATCAGTAAGATTTTATCCGGTGAAATTGATGATATTGTAAATATTTATTTCTCAAAAAATCATATTTTATTTGAGTTTGACCAGACTATTGTTGTTTCCAGATTAATCGACGGAGAATATTTCCGTATTGATCAGATGCTTTCCAGCGATTACGAAACCAAAATTAAAATTAATAAAAAAGAATTTCTGGACTGTATCGACAGAGCCACTCTGTTGGTAAGAGAGGGAGAAAAGAAACCGATCATTATTGAAATTACAGATAATTCTATGGAATTACGTATTGATTCTGCAATGGGTTCCATGAATGAAAATATTGATATTGATAAAGAGGGCAAAGATATCCTTATTGGCTTTAATCCAAGATTTCTGATCGATGCACTCAAAGTAATCGATGATGAAACAATCAGTATCTACCTCGTAAATCCAAAAGCACCATGTTTTATCAGGGATGACGAGGAAAATTACACATATTTGATTCTGCCTGTAAATATCAACCAGAATCAGGCAAGATAGGGAGTAAATGAAAATGGAAGAAATTAAAATCAGAGATGAATTTATAAAACTGGGGCAGTTACTGAAACTTGCAGATATGGTTCAGGACGGGGTTGAAGCGAAATATGTGATCACTGACGGACTGGTAAAAGTAAACGGAGAGGTAGATGACTGTCGTGGCCGAAAGGTTTATGAAGGTGACATCGTTTCTTATGATGGAAAAGAAATTAAAGTGATCAGGTGAATAAATGTATATTGAATCTGTTCAGTTAAAAAATTTCAGAAATTATGATTCTCTGGAACTCGATCTGGCACAGGGGACGAATATATTTTACGGCAATAACGCTCAGGGAAAGACCAATATCCTGGAGGCACTTTATCTTTGCGGAACTACAAAATCGCATAAAGGAAGCAGAGATAAGGATATGATTCAGTTTGGAAAGGATGAATCTCATATCAGGATGATGGTAAAAAGAGATGAGCTTTCCTACAGGATTGATATGCATCTTAAAAAGAATAAAGCAAAAGGCGTTGCGATCAATGGTCTTCCTATCCGGAAGGCCAGTGAGCTTTTCGGAGTAGTTAATCTGGTGTTTTTTTCTCCTGAGGATCTGAATATTATAAAAAATGGTCCGGGTGAGAGAAGGAGATTTCTTGATCTGGAACTGTGCCAGTTAGATAAAATATATCTTACAGATCTGGCTTCATATAACCATATTGTAAATCAGAGAAATAAATTGCTGAAGGATCTCAGTGTTCAGCCTTCACTTAAAGATACACTGGATATCTGGGATATACAGATGGCTGAATATGGACGGAAGATTATTGACAAGCGCAGTGAATTTATTAAAGAACTAAATGAAACGGTTCGAAAAATACATGGTAATCTTACAGGGGGATTGGAAGAACTGAACGTTATTTATGAACCGGACTGTACAGCAGAGAAACTGGAAAGTACCATTTGTGCCAACAGAGAAAGAGATATGAGGATGAGACTGACATCCGCAGGCCCACACAGAGATGACCTGTGTGTAATGGCAAATGGGATTGATATCAGGAAATACGGTTCTCAGGGACAGCAGAGGACAGCGGCACTTTCACTTAAATTATCAGAAATATATATAGTAAAGAGAAAAATAAAAGACACACCGGTTCTGCTTTTGGATGATGTTCTGTCCGAGCTGGACAGCAGCAGGCAGAATTATCTTCTGGACAGTATCAGTGATATCCAGACATTGATAACATGTACAGGGCTGGATGATTTTATCAGTCATCAGTTTCAGATAAATAAGGTATTTCAGGTAGTTCAGGGAACAGTATCACAGCCTGTGTAAGAAGAAACAATCTTTTGACAAGGGTACGGGCTTATGATACACTGAGCGTAATTATGGAAAGTTGGTGAATGCATTGGATAAAGAAGAATTTCGGATAAAACTTGAAGAGATTAATAAGCTGGTTCAGGACAAAGATTATAAAGGTGCCATGAACATTGTAGACAGCATAGACTGGAGACGCGTCAAAAATGTCCGCACCTTATGTGTTGTCGGTGAAATATATGCAGCAAACGGAAGATATGAGGACAGTAAGGAGATTTTCCTTCTTGCATATCATAAGGCATCTATTGGAAAAAATATTCTTTACCGTCTGATTGAGATCTCTCTGCGAATGAATGATATCAATGAAGCAGAAGAATTTTTTGAAGAGTATAAGCAGGTGGCTTCGAATGACAGTACACAATATATTCTGCAGTACAAGATTGCAAGGGCAAAAAATTCTTCATTAAATGAGCAGATCAGAATCCTGGAAGAGTATAAAGAACAGGAATTTACAGAGAAATGGTCATATGAACTGGCAGCCCTGTATTACAAAGCAGGAGAAAAACAGAAATGTCTGGATTTATGCAATGAAATCATTCTCTGGTTCAGTGAAGGCAAATATGTTATGAAAGCCTATGATCTAAAAATGAGAATGGGTGAGCTGACAGGTGCTGAGAAAGCAAAATTTGAGAAACAGTTTGTTCCGAAACTTCTTACACCAGAGCAGGCGAAAGAACTGGAGAAGAAAAAAACGGAAACAGAAGTAAAAGCGCAGGAAGAGCCTGAAGCTGAAGAAGTGGAAGAAACGACAGAAAACAATGAGCCGGAAGTTCAGGTCAGCATGGAAGGCATTCAGGAAAAGATTTCAAAGGGGATTAGGGATGTCTTTGGAGGTAAGACTCAGGAAGAGAAAGAAGAGTTTCCGGAAGAATCCATGGATATGGTTAACGAGGCCGGTATCACCAGGGAAGATGAGATTCCGGAAGAAATCATAAAGAGTGATGCGTCGCAGAAAGAACCTGAAAATGTTCCGGAATTGGAGGCAGAACCTGAAAAACCGGGGGCAGAACCCATGGCTGCAATTAAGATGCCTGAATTAAATATTCCGGCATCCATGAAAAATATGGAACTGAGCAAACCGCCGAAAGTTGAGGAAGTTGCTGAGACGAAACTGAATATGGATTCTTTTGATCTGGAAGGGAAAGAGTTGAATCTGGAGGATACGATCCTTGCTGCTGCCAGTGCGCAGGGAATTGAGATTCCGAAGGAAGAAGAGTCAAAAACAGAAGAAGTACAGGAAGAAAGTTCAGAAACTGATGTTGATGATAAAGAAATAAAAGCCCATGATATTTCAGAGGAACTGGAAGAACCGGATTTCCTCAGCGGAGATATACAAGATATAAAGGTTGCTGATCCAAAGCCGGATGAAGAACCGAAAAAGGAAATACCGGTGCAGCCGGAAATAGAAGAAGCTGAAGAAGAAGATGAGGTTACAGAAGAAGATCTCAGAAGAGCTGAAGAGGAATTTCTCCATGGACCGATGGGGAATACAGATCTGAATCCGGAAGATGATACAGAGGGAACGGAAGAAGCCCAACCCCTGACAGAAGAAGAGGAGCTGGAACGTTTTATAGAATCTATCCAGCCGGAAAATGGAGCAGATCCAAGGGATATCGTACCAAGAGAAAAAGAACTTACAGATGATGAGAAGCAGTTATTTACATATTTTGTAAAGGTTCCGGGTATGAAAGAACAGCTTGTGGATACTTTATATGATGTACAGATGGCTGCAGCAGACAAGACTTCTAAAACTGGAAATATTATTGTGATGGGCGGTAAGGAATGCGGAAAGACCAGACTGATCTCAGGCCTGATTCCGGCAATCTGTAAAGAACTGAATCTGGAAGCGTCAAAAGTAGCATATGTTTTTGCAGATCAGATCAACGGAAAAAATATTTATAAGATTTTTTCAAAGCTGGCAGGTGGCTTTCTTGTGATCGAAAATGCAAATCAGCTGACACCGGAAACAGTAGAGATGCTTGACAAAGCCATGGAAGTTAATACAGACGGACTTACAGTAATCGTGGAAGATGAGAAGATTGGTATGCGAAAACTGATTGCCAGATATCCGAAATTCGCAAAGAAGTTTACTTCAATGATCAATATTCCTGTGTTTACCAATGATGAACTTGTCAATTTTGCAAGGGTTTATACAAAAGAGAATGGTTATGCTATTGATCAGATGGGAATGCTTGCGCTGTATAATCTGATTGGAATTAACCAGAAAGAGGATTCTCCTATGAATGTTGGCGCAGTAAAAGAACTGATAGATGCTGCGATTGCAAAATCACAGGGAGGAATCCGTAAATTTAAACGAAATGTATCTAAGAAACGTATAGACAGAGATGGATATATTGTTCTGTACGAGAAAGATTTTACTAAATAATGCGTATTTGTACAGTTACAGGTAATAAAGAAAAAGGAGTAAAGATTATGCCCAGACCGTATCTAGGAGATCCAAAGTATACCATAGAAGTGCTTCAGAAGTATAATTTTGCATTCCAGAAAAGGTTTGGTCAGAACTTTCTGATCGATACTCATGTTCTGGATAAGATTATAGATTCTGCACAGATCACAAAGGATGATTTTGTATTGGAGATTGGACCGGGAATCGGAACCATGACACAGTATCTGGCTGAAGCAGCAAGGGAAGTGGCAGCAGTTGAGATTGATAAAACACTGCTTCCTATTCTGGACGACACTCTGAAAGATTGGGATAATGTGACAGTCATCAACAACGACATCCTCAAAGTAGACATCCGCCAGCTTGCACTGGAAAAAAATCAGGGGCTTCCGATCAAGGTTGTTGCCAATCTGCCATATTACATTACTACCCCGATCATCATGGGATTGTTTGAGAATCAGGTTCCTGTTGATTCTATTACTATTATGGTACAGAAAGAAGTTGCGGACAGAATGCAGGTAGGACCCGGAACAAAAGATTACGGGGCGCTTTCACTGGCTGTGCAATATTATGCGAAACCAAAGATCGTGGCAAATGTACCGCCCAACTGTTTTATGCCAAGACCTAAAGTGGGAAGTGCGGTGATCAGACTGGAACGATATGAAAAACCGCCGGTTGAGGTAAAGAATGAGAAGCTGATGTTTCGTATTATCAGAGCATCTTTTAACCAGAGAAGGAAGACACTGGTGAATGGTCTGAAGAATTCACAGGAGATACCATTTTCTAAAGAACAGATTGAGCAGGCGTTGGGGATGTGTGGACTTTCCCTGAGTGTCAGAGGAGAAGCACTGACACTGGCACAGTTTGCACAGCTGGCAAATGCATTTACAGAAATTTCATAAAAAGATAAATATAAAAAGCATCCGGTGGCTAAGCGGATGCTTTTTATATTACGTTCAAATTTATTTTTTAAAAGGAAGGAGAGTTAATTGCCTCTTCCGGCAATCAACATATGAAAAAGAAATTTTATAAAAATAACGTTGGCTTTATTATTTTTATAGCTTTAGTATATCCTGCAATTATGAGAAAATCGTGTTTAAGATGTGAAAAAAATTTGAACAAATGTCGAAGGAATTATGAAGACAGAAATTGGGATATTTATTTTACAGAAGGCATAAGATTTCTGATATAATGAGCCGGTAAATGAAAATGCCTGTTCATTGTCTGTAATCTGCTGACAGTGAAAAGACAGAGACTTATTATTGACTGGCAAAAGTATGGAGGTAATTAAATCATGAGAATAAAAAAAGCAGGAATACTTATTATTGCGGCAGCAATTACATGTACGACACCGGCAGTACCGATGATGGCAGCAGATACTTCGGAATCTGTACAGGAGATTATTTCTGATAATGAGATTGATTCTCTTGTATCAGATCCGGACAAAGTAGTTGATATCATTATGTATGTGAAAAATGAGGCAGCAAAACAGGATATTTCAGATGATCAGATCAGATCGCTGATCCAGACTGCGGAGAGTACTGCAGGAGTTAGCCTTTCGGAGGAAGAAGAGAACAGAATCATAAAGATCGTTAAACAGATCAAGGATTCTGATATTGATGAGGAACAGCTCAGGAGTGCTGTGACGAAGGCATATGATAAACTGGAAGAAATGGGGATTGGTAAAGAAGAGGTAAAAGGAATCCTGCATAAACTGGCTGATTTTGCAAAGAGTCTTTTTGAGTAAAATCTGCTCATTCTCAAATCGTAACTGTGAAAAGACGAAATAGTTATGGAAGATTATGGGAGATATACAAGATAGACAAGCATAAAATAAAACAAGAACTATAAATATGTGGTAATTCTATAAAAAAATATTAAAAAATATAAAATAATTGTGCAAATAAACGAAAAGTTAACTGCGAGTTCATAATTTGTTCATAAATGATTGCTACTATATAGATAGTTCGAAAGAACCTACGAAAGACGTTGTAATGTGTTATCATTACACATAAATTTTTTTCATAATAATAGCCCCGGTAAACCACTGCCGGGGCACTCCTCGTTTTACGGGGATTTTTTATTTTTTATCTGATAATTTTCCATATTTCTGGATTTCATTATTGAGTTCTTCCATGCGGGTATCCAGTTCTGCTACATATCGCGCACATTCTCTTAATTCTTTTGTGATATAGTCAGGTCCGTCTCCCTCAAATTTGTAATGCATCTTATGCTCCAGAGTCGCCCAGAAATCCTGTGCAACTGTGCGGATCTGAATCTCTACTTTGGTATCAATGATACTGTCGGAGAGAAAGACCGGTGTGGTAACCAGCATATGATAACTGCGGTAACCGCTCTTTTTAGGATTTTTCATATAATCACGTCTTGCAAGGATCGTTAGGTCATTTTGTTTGGAAATCATGTCTGCGATCAGATAGATATCAGATGTAAAGGAACAGCTGATACGGATTCCTGCGATGTCATTTACATAGCGTACCATGTTCTCGATACTGGATTCATATCCATGTCGTTTCAGTTTTTTTACAATGCTTTCCGGAGTTTTGATTCTGGATTTTACATGTTCGATCGGATTGTATTTGTGTCTGTGCTGAAATTCACCGTTTAGAATATCAATCTTTGTTTCTACCTGTTTAAGGGCAGACTGATAGACAAAAATAACTGTCTCCCAGTCATTCAGTTCTTTAAAATCCCTCAAGGGGACAGAATCATAATTCATGTATAATAATATCCTTTCCTGATACAGGCAGTTCCCCGTTGATTTTTGTAATCTCACAGGGGACTTGTTTATAGATTTGCTATAGTTGGTTGATGATATTATTGTAACATATAAATATCTGTTTGTGTGAACTATCTGTATGAAAATTCAGATTTCCATTATTAAAGTGATTGTGTTATAATGTTTGAAAATAGCTGACATAATATACTCTATTTGTAACTGTTCAGTATCCTGTAACAGATGGAGAAGAGTTACATTTATTCCAGGTAAAGGAGAAAACAGATAATGGCTGAATCAATGAAAGATTACGAAACAGAACTGGAAGCCTCTTTTAAGAAAATTGAAGAAGGGGATATTCTTACAGGAACTGTCATCAGTGTAGATGAAAAAGAAGTTGTGGTAGATTTGAAGTATTATGCGGAAGGCATTATTCCGGCAGAGGATTACAGCAGAGAACCGGGATTTTCTTTAAAGGAACAGGTGAATGTGGGAGATGAAGTTTCTGCGACTGTTGTGAGTAAAGACGATGGAAATGGAAATATTCTGTTGTCCAGAACAGAAGCAGCAGATGTGCTTGCATGGGATAAGCTGAAAGAATTAAAGGATTCAAAAGAAGTAATTGATGTGGTGGTAAAAGGCATTGTAAATGGCGGCGTGATCGCCTATGTAGAAGGTGTACGTGGATTTATTCCCGCCTCAAAGCTTGCCCTGAATTATGTGGAGGATACAAACGAATATCTGAACAAACCAATCCAGGTTCGGGTTTTCGATATTGATAAAGAAAAAGGAAGATTAATTCTCTCTGCAAAGGAAATATTAAGAGAAAAAGCAGAAGAGGAGAGAAAAACAAAAATCTCCAATGTGCAGGTCGGACTTGTAACAGAAGGTGTTGTTGAGAGCTTACAGCCATATGGTGCATTCGTAGATCTGGGAAATGGTCTGTCAGGTCTGGTTCATATTTCACAGATCTGTGAGAAGAGAATTAAGAAACCATCAGAAGTTCTGACAGTTGGAGATAAAGTAAAGGTAAAAGTAACTGCTGTCAAAGATGGAAAATTAAGTCTGAGCATCAAAGAGGCAACAGATATGATGGCTAAGGAAATTGAGGAGGAAGTGATCGAGCTTCCGGATTCAAAGGAAGAGGCTTCCACATCTCTTGGCGCACTTTTTGCAAACATTAAATTAGATAATTGAGGTTAGAATCTGTATGAGAAATCAGGAAAAAATATTTGTAATAGGTCATAAGAATCCGGATACGGATTCCATCTGTTCAGCAATTGCCTATGCGGACATCAAAAACAGGACTTCTCAGAAGGTGAAATACATTCCAAAGCGTGCAGGACAGATCAATGAAGAGACAGAATATGTGTTAAATCGTTTCGGCATGCAGCCGCCGGGATATCTGTCTAACATTGGAACACAGATAAAAGATATGGATATCCGTATGAGTCCGGAAGCTGATAAGAGTATGTCCCTGAAAAATGCATGGGATCTGATGATGGAGAAAAGTATCGTATCTCTTCCGATCAGAGACAGAGAAGGACAGCTGGAAGGTCTGATCACAATCGGTGATATTGCTAAGACTTATATGGATACAACGGACAGTTATCTGCTGTCAAGAGCGAAGACACAGTACAGAAGAATTGCCGAGACAATTGCAGGTACCGTAGTAGAGGGAAATGAGCATGGATATTTTACAAAAGGAAAAGTTCTGGTGGGAACTGCAAATCCGGAAATGCTCAAAGCCTATATTGAACCGGATGACCTGATAATCATGGGAGACAGAGAAGAGGATCATCTTCAGGCGATTGCGCAGAATGTTAGCTGTATTATCGTTGGTATGGGAATTGAAGTCAGCGAAAAGGTGATAAAGCTTGCTCATGAGAGAGAAATTGTAATTATTATGTCTCCGTATGATACATTTACGATCGCAAGACTGATCAACCAGAGTATTCCTGTACGGTATATTATGAAAACAGATAATCTGGTTACTTTTAATACAGAGGATTTTACGGATGATATTCAGAATGAGATGATCAAACACCGTCATCGTGCGTTCCCTGTAATTAACAAAAAGGGAAAATGTATCGGAACAATTTCCCGAAGAAATTTTCTGGATATGCACAGGAAAAAAGTAGCACTTGTGGACCATAATGAGAAAGATCAGGCAGTTGACAATATCGATAAAGCTGAAATCGTGGAGATTATTGACCATCATAAACTGGGTTCTCTGGAAACTATGGTACCGATTTCTTTCAGAAATCAGCCGGTCGGATGTACAGCAACGATTCTGTATGAAATGTATGGGGAGCAGAAACTTGAGATTTCACCGAGTATTGCGGGGCTTCTCTGTGCTGCGATTATTTCAGATACACTGATGTTCCGTTCACCTACCTGCACATTATCTGACAAGATGGCGGCAGGTGCGCTGGCACTTATTGCAGGAATCAATATTGAGCAGTTTGCAAAAGAGATGTTTAAAGCAGGAAGTAACCTGAAAGATAAATCACCGGAAGAAATTTTTTATCAGGATTATAAGAAATTTATTGCTGAGGATGAGATCAACTTTGGTGTTGGACAGATCAGTTCTATGGACAGCGATGAGCTGGCAGAAATCAAAGAGCGTCTGGTTCCGTTTATGGTCAGCGAGTGTGGCCGTCATGGTGTTACCCGCGTATTCTTTATGCTTACCAATATTATTGAGGAATCTACAGAGCTTCTCTATTATGGTGAGGGAAGTGAGGAAATGGCACGTATTGCTTTCCATATGGAGCCAAAGGATGGTGTATTTGATCTGAAAGGCGTTGTTTCACGTAAGAAACAGCTGATTCCGGCACTTATGGAAGCTGCACAGGCCGGACAGAACGATTACAACTGATGGCAGCAGACAGAATAGCTGAGGATAATAAGAAATGGAAAAAGAAACCTGGAAAGCAGGAAATATGCTTTATCCACTTCCGGCAGTTATGGTAAGTGTTTCTGACGGAGAGGGGAATGACAATATTATTACAGTTGCATGGGCAGGAACTGTCTGCACGAATCCGCCGATGGTGTCTATTTCTGTGCGACCATCCCGTTTTTCCTATGATATGCTCAGAAAGACGGGAGAATTTGTAATAAATCTGACAACAGAGAAACTGGCATATGCAACGGATTACTGTGGAGTCCGTTCCGGCAGGGATGTTGATAAATTTAAAGAAATGAAGCTTACCAAAGAGAAGGCGGATTTTGTGAAAGTTCCCATGATCGCAGAATCTCCGGTGAGTATTGAATGCAAAGTAAGGCAGGTTCTGGAATTGGGTTCCCACCATATGTTTCTGGCGGATGTGCTTGCAGTTCATGCTGATCCGCAGTATATGGACGAGAAGAAGAAATTTCATCTGAATGATGCGAAACCTCTGGTGTATTCTCATGGTGAATATCTGGGAATTGGTAAAAAACTGGGAACATTTGGATACAGCGTTAAAAAAAAGAAGAAAAAATCCGGAAAAAAGAAACAGTAACCCGCAATTTGCAGACGCAGACAATGTATGATAAAATGAAAGGACATAAACATGAATAATGTGACATTAATAGGAATGCCCGGTTCAGGGAAAAGTACAATAGGAGTTATTCTTGCAAAAGCATTGAGATATGAATTTCTGGATTCTGATCTTCTGATACAGAAACAGGAGAAAAGAAAGCTTTCAGAGATCATAGAGCAGGACGGACCGGAAAAATTTAAGGAAATTGAAAATCAGGTTAATGCAGACATTCATGTGACAGATACGGTCATTGCACCCGGCGGAAGTGTTATTTACTGTGATGAGGCAATGGAACATCTGAAGTCCATAGGTAAGGTTATATATCTTAAATTATCACTGGAATCTTTATCCAAAAGACTGGGAAATCTGAAAGGCCGCGGAGTTCTGTTAAAGGACGGTCAGAGCCTGAAAGATCTGTATGAGGAACGTGTACCTCTGTACGAGAAATATGCAGATATTACCATTGATGAAGAGGGGAAAGATTTGGATGAAAGTCTTCGGGCAATTCTGGAGATAATACATATCAAAGAGCAGGGAAAGTGATTATTACAGCTCGGGAAAAGGACAGTGGTAAATAATTTTTGTTTACAAATGATAAATATATGATATAATATACAACTGACTTTAAAATAGGATGATCGTTTAGTATAAACATATATGCATTTGAAACAGAAGTTACATGTTCGCAGAAAACGAAAAACAGAGTGAACAGTGACCATTAATTCTGCTCATGGAGTGAAAATAAATAAGAGGTGTGATATGGAACAGTATGTTATAAAAGGAGGCAACCCTTTAGTCGGTGAAGTTGAGATTGCCGGTGCCAAGAATGCGGCACTTGCTATTCTTGCAGCAGCCATAATGACTGATGAGACGATTCTGATAGAGAATTTGCCGGATGTAAGGGATATCAATGTATTGCTTGAAGCGATCGCTGGTATTGGAGCACAGGTAGACCGTATTGATAAATCTACTGTGAAGATTAACGGATCTACAATTGGAGATGTAAGTGTTGATTATGAATATATCAAGAAGATCAGAGCTTCCTACTATCTGCTGGGAGCACTTCTTGGTAAGTATAAACATGCAGAGGTACCGCTTCCAGGTGGATGCAACATCGGAAGCCGTCCGATCGACCAGCATCTGAAGGGATTCAGAGCGCTTGGTGCAGATGTAGATATCATGCATGGAGCAATTGTTGCGAAAGCAGATGAACTTCATGGAAGCCATATTTTCCTTGACGTTGTCTCTGTAGGTGCAACGATCAATATTATGATGGCAGCCTCATTGGCTCCGGGACGTACTATTTTGGAAAATGCCGCAAGAGAACCGCATGTAGTTGACGTTGCCAACTTCCTGAACAGTATGGGGGCAAATATTAAAGGTGCAGGTACAGATGTGATCCGTATTAAAGGTGTGGAGAAGCTCCACCGTACAGAGTATTCTATTATTCCGGATCAGATCGAGGCAGGTACATTTATGTTTGCTGCGGCAGCAACAGGCGGAGATGTAACAGTTAGGAATGTAATTCCGAAGCATCTGGAAGCAACTACGGCTAAACTTGAAGAAATTGGATGTGAGGTTGAGGAATTTGATGATGCAGTTCGTGTACGTGCACCAAAGAGACTTCGCCGTACTCATGTAAAAACTCTTCCATATCCCGGATATCCTACAGATATGCAGCCACAGATTGCTGTAACTCTGGCACTTGCAGAGGGAACCAGTATTGTAACAGAGAGTATTTTTGAGAACAGATTCAAGTATGCGGACGAACTTTCACGTATGGGAGCAAACATCAAAGTTGAGGGAAATTCAGCAATTATTGATGGTGTGAAGAAGCTTACAGGTGCGAGAGTAAGTGCACCGGATCTGCGTGCAGGTGCAGCCCTGGTGATCGCAGGTCTTGCAGCAGATGGAATCACAGTTGTTGATGATATCGTATATATCCAGAGAGGATACGAGAATTTTGAAGATAAGCTGAGATCTCTCGGTGCTGAGATTGAGAGAGTATCCAATGAGAAAGAAATCCAGAAATTCCGTCTCAGGGTGGGATGATAAAAAATACCAAAAAATTACTTGACATTTGTAAGGGTTAAGTATATTGTATGGTATGCAGCAATCTTAATTAATGCAAGTTAATAATTAGTAATAGCCTTTTATTCAGAGTGGTGGAGATACAAAGGATCTGCGAAGCCACGGCAACCCCTGTTTGTGTAGGAAGGTGCCAACCTGAGCGAGTGATCGAACAATAAGAGGATTGTTGAGATAATCAGACAGTCCGATTACTTCGGGCTGTTTCTTTTTGTTAACGGAAAAGTATCAGCGGAGAGAAATAATCTGTTGATACAGTACATAAATGGCTGCGGGTTATTCTGCGGTCGGGAAACAATTGTAAATGAATAAAAAAAGGAGAACACAATGGAGAAAATTTTATTTACTTCTGAATCTGTAACTGAAGGCCATCCGGATAAAATGTGTGATGCTATTTCCGATGCTATTCTTGACGCTCTTATGGAAAAAGATCCTATGAGTCGTGTTGCATGTGAAACTGCTACAACTACAGGTCTTGTACTTGTTATGGGTGAGATTACAACAAATGCATATGTTGATATTCAGAAAATCGTAAGAGATACTATCCGCGAAATCGGATATACACGTGGAAAATATGGATTTGATGCTGATACATGTGCAGTTATCACAGCAATCGATGAACAGTCTGCTGATATCGCTCTTGGCGTAGATAAAGCTCTTGAAGCAAAAATGGGTGAAGATGAAATTGATGCTATCGGAGCAGGTGACCAGGGTATCCAGTTTGGTTATGCTTCCAATGAGACAGAAGAGTATATGCCATATGCCATCAACATGGCACACAAACTTGCACGTCAGTTAACGAAGATCCGTAAAGACGGTACATTAAAATATTTAAGACCGGACGGAAAAACACAGGTTACTGTAGAATATGATGAAGCCGGAAAACCAATCCGTATCGATGCAGTAGTATGCTCTACACAGCATGATCCGGATGTAACTCAGGAGCAGATCCATGAGGACATTAAGAAATACGTTTTCGATGAGATCATTCCGGCAGATATGGTAGATGAGAATACAAAATATTTCATCAACCCAACAGGACGTTTCGTGATCGGCGGACCTCATGGTGACAGCGGACTTACCGGACGTAAGATCATCGTTGATACTTACGGTGGAACCGGACGTCATGGCGGCGGTGCTTTCTCCGGTAAAGACTGTACAAAGGTAGACCGTTCCGCAGCGTATGCTGCACGTTATGTTGCAAAAAATATTGTTGCAGCAGGTCTTGCAGATAAATGTGAGATTCAGCTTTCCTACGCAATCGGTGTTGCTCATCCGACATCTATCCACGTAGAAACATTCGGAACCGGTAAACTTTCTGATACAAAGCTGGTTGAGATCATTCGTGAGAATTTTGATCTTCGCCCGGCGGGAATTATCAAGATGCTTGATCTGAGAAGACCGATTTACAGACAGACAGCTGCTTATGGACATTTCGGACGTACGGATGTAGACCTTCCATGGGAGCATCTGGATAAAGTTGATGACCTTAAAAAATACCTTGCTTAAATAAGAAAATCGTAACTGTTCAGTACTTGCACAGACAGTGGAATGCTGAATAATTACAGAATATCACAAAAATTGCAGTGCAATGGGATAAAACAGGAATTATCTGAAAGAACAGGACAGATGATTCCTGTTCTTTTTATAGAAAATTTAGATATGTAAAACAGACTTTATGATATAATGCTTGCAGAGGGCAAAATTATAGAAACCTTATAAATCAACAGATAAAGGATGATCGGGATGAAGTTAAAAACAAGGATTATAGTTGGATTCGGTATGAGTATTCTGGTTCCTCTGCTTTTATTTTCGGCAACTTTGTACGGATTAGGTCATACAAAGTTTGCACAGCAGACAAAGGATTCTTCGGAAGTGGTGTATGATATTTCAGTAGGGGAATCCACCCACAGCCAGACACAGGTAAGGATTATTGCAAAAGATCTGCTGTTTACTGCGACGGTAATATTAGTATTCACAGCTTTATCTATTGGATTATGGATTTACAGAAGTATTGCCACACCGCTGGTTAAATTAAAGAAAGCCACTCAGAATATCAAAGAGGGAAATCTTGATTTTGTTCTGGAAGTAGATGGTGACGATGAGTTTTCGGAACTTTGCCGGGATTTTGAGGAGATGAGAAAGCGGCTGAAGGAATCAGCAGAAGAGAAAGTTCTTATGGATAAAGAAAATAAAGAACTTATCAGCAATATTTCTCATGATCTTAAGACGCCGATCACAGCGGTAAAGGGATATGTAGAGGGGATTATGGACGGCGTAGCGGATACGCCGGAGAAAATAGACCGTTATGTGAAGACTATTTATAATAAGACGAATGAGATGGATCATCTGATCAATGAGCTGACTTTTTATTCAAAGATTGATACCAACAGAATTCCATATACTTTCAGTAAACTGAATGTAGAAGATTATTTCAGTGATTGCGCAGAAGAAGTAGGACTGGAACTGGAAACGAGAGGAATTGAACTGGTATATGCCAATTATGTTGAGGATAATGTGCAGGTGATCGCAGATGGAGAACAGATTCGGCGTGTTATTCATAACATTATCAGCAATGCTATCAAATATATGGATAAACCCAAAGGTATCATCCAGATTCGCATAAAGGATGTGGGAGATTTTATTCAGGTTGAAATTGAAGATAATGGAAAGGGAATTGCAGCAAAGGATCTGCCGTCTATTTTTGATCGTTTTTACAGAACAGACGTGTCGAGAAATTCATCCAAGGGAGGAAGCGGAATCGGTCTTTCCATTGTAAAAAAGATCTTGGAGGATCATGGAGGAAAGGTCTGGGCAACCAGCAGGCTTGGAATCGGCACAATCATGTATTTTGTACTTAGAAAGTATCAGGAGGTACCAATGAAATGAGCAGAATTTTAATTATAGAAGATGAAGAGGCAATTGCAGATCTGGAGAAGGATTATCTGGAGCTTTCCGGATTTGAAGTTGAAATCTGCAACAGAGGAGACACCGGACTGACGCGTGCGCTGAATGAGGAGTTTGACCTGATTATTCTGGATCTGATGCTTCCGGAAGTGGATGGCTTTGATATCTGCAGGCAGGTAAGACAGGAAAAAAATACTCCTATCATCATGGTATCTGCAAAGAAAGATGACATAGATAAAATCAGAGGTCTGGGACTGGGGGCAGATGATTACATGACAAAACCATTCAGTCCAAGTGAACTGGTAGCCAGAGTCAAGGCACATATGGACAGATATAATCGTCTGATCGGTTCCAATGTACGCAAAAATGATATTGTGGAGATCCGCGGGATCAAGATTGATAAGACTGCACGCCGCGTATGGGTAAACGGAGAGGAGAAAACATTTACTTCCAAGGAATATGATCTGCTTACCTTCCTTGCAGAGAATCCGAACAGAGTGTTTACCAAGGAAGAGTTGTTCCGGGAAATCTGGGATATGGAATCTGTGGGAGATATTGCAACAGTCACTGTCCATATCAAGAAGATCCGGGAGAAAATTGAATTTAATACTGCAAAACCTCAGTATATTGAAACAATCTGGGGCGTAGGATACAGATTTAAAGTTTAACTGAATCAGGGAAGTTCCATATTTCAGGCACGAAAAGGCAATAATCAGTGGGAAATTTGGAATGAGTATTGGAAATTTAGACGCAAGATTGTTCGAGAAATCAACTTGTTGGCACAATAGTATAAAAAGGAAAAAAATGGAAAGATTATATAAAAAATTAAAAAGCTATGGACAGTCTGACTATTATCCGTTTCACATGCCGGGGCATAAGAGAAACCGGGCATCTTCAGCAGATGATTTTCTTTTTGAGAGAGATATTACAGAGATTTCAGGATTTGACAATCTTCATCATGCGGAAGGAATTTTGAAAGAAGCACAGGAATATGCAGCTCAGATTTATGGGACAAAGAAATGTTTCTTCAGTGTAAATGGAAGTACGGCGGCTCTTCTGGCAGCAGTCAGTGCAAGTGTAAATAAAGGTGGGAAGATACTTGTCGCGAGGAACTGTCACAAGGCTGTTTATCATGCATTGTATTTACGTGAGCTTCAGCCGGTCTATATTTATCCACATGAAGATCAGAGACTGGGGATAAACGGAGGAATTTCTCCTGAACGTGTGGAAAGATATCTGGAAGAAAATACGGATGTGCAGGCTTTTCTGCTTACTTCGCCTACATATGACGGCGTTGTGTCTGATATAAAGACAATTGCAGAAGTTGTACACAGACATAAGATTCCTCTTATTGTGGATGAAGCACATGGTGCACATCTTCATTATTCTAAATATTTTCCGGTGTCTGCTGCTGATCTGGGGGCTGACATTGTAATACAGAGTTTCCATAAAACGCTGCCATCTATGACTCAGACGGCGGTGCTTCATATATGCAGTGATATGGCAGATGTGGAAAAGATAAAGAGATTTATGGGGATTTACCAGACCAGCAGTCCGTCGTATATTCTGATGGCGAGTATGGATGCATGTATGGATAAACTGAGAAAAGACGGGCAGCAAATGTTTCGTGAATTTACCTTCAATCTGGAGAAGGCCAGACAGCGTCTTTCAAAGTGTGAAAAAATAAAACTGATCGAAGGTTCTATGATCGAAGGCAGTGGAATCTATGATTTTGACAGATCCAAGCTGTTGTTCTCCACAGTCGGAATTTCTGTTAACGGACGCCTTCTCCATCAGATACTTCGTGACAGATATCATATTGAAATGGAAATGGCGGCTGAGAAATATGTTCTTGGAATTGCAGCAGTGGGAGATACAGAAGAGGGATTTGAGAGACTGTGTACTGCAATTGAAGAGATTGATGCAGAGATACAGCAAACAGATGAGTCGGAGGAATCGCAGTATCATACTTCTCATGCGAGAATGACACAGCTTATGACAATTTCTCAGGCAGTGGATGCGCAGCAAAGGCGATATTCTCTGAAAGAAAGTGTTGGCAAAGTCAGTGCAGAGTTTGCTTATCTGTATCCGCCCGGAATTCCGATTATTGTGCCGGGAGAGCAGATAACTGGACAATTTGTAAGAAATGTGAGAAGATACATGGAACAGGGGCTGGAAGTACAGGGACTCAGTGATACATCTGCTGAAACAATCTGCGTAGCTGCCCGAAATGAAATTGGACAGGAAGAATACAGTCCGGCAAAGGAATAACATAACAGATATGGGAAAGATTTTTTACATCATGGGAAAGAGTGCATCCGGAAAAGACAGAATCTATTCACTTCTGGCCGCACATAAAGAATTGAATCTGAAAACACTTATTCTGTATACAACCCGCCCGATCAGGGTAGGAGAGCAGGATGGAAAAAATTATTATTTTGTAGATGACGGAAAACTGGAAGAATTCAGAAAAAACGGAAATCTTATCGAGGAGAGAGCATATCATACGGTTTATGGGATATGGACTTATTTCACTGCAGATGATGGTCAGGTGAACCTTGCAGATTCCGATTATCTGGGAATCGGTACTCTGGAGTCATTTAAAAAGATGCGTAAATACTATGGGGAAGATGCAGTCTGTCCTGTTTATGTCCAGGTAGAAGATGGAGAAAGACTGAGTCGTGCTCTTAATAGAGAGAGAGAACAGGAAAATCCAAGATATGAGGAAATGTGTAGAAGATTTATTGCAGATCAGTCGGATTTTTCAGAGGAAAATATTCTGAATGCAGGGATAGAGAAACGTTTTCAGAATATAAATCTTGATGACTGTGTGAAAGAAATCGCAAATTATATAAAGTCTGTGCAATAGTTCTTCTTTTATGGTATAATATCTTACAAAACGGACTGGTGAGGTGATTCTTATGATGGGATTTAACAATATTATCGGACATGAAGAGATTATCGGACATTTAAAAAATGCAATAGAATCAGGAAAAATATCGCATTCTTATATTTTTACCGGCGAACCAGGTTCTGGTAAGAAGCTCCTTGCAGGGACTTTTGCGGCAACACTTCAGTGTGAGGCCGGAGGTACAGAACCCTGCCAGAAATGCGACTCCTGCAAAAAGGCGATGGGTAAGAATCATCCGGACATTATTATGGTCAGTCATGAGAAACCTGGAACGATCACAATTGACGAGATCAGAGATCAGGTGATCAATGATATAGATATCAGACCATATTACAGTCCTTACAAGATTTATATTATTGCAGATGCAGATCTTATGACACCACAGGCACAGAATGCTCTTCTTAAAACAATTGAAGAGCCGCCGGAATATGCAGTGATTCTTTTGCTGACTAATAATATCGGGGGACTGCTGCCGACTATTCAGTCAAGATGTGTTCGTCTTGATCTGAAGGTAGTGGATGACGGTCTTGTAAAGAAATATCTGATGGAGCATCTTCATGTTCCGGATTACCAGGCGGAGATTGACGCATCCTTTGCACAGGGCAGTATTGGAAGGGCAAAAGAAGCAGCTACTTCTCAGGAGTTTGCAGAGATGACTCAGAATGCACTGAGGATTCTTAAATATGCAAACACCATGGAAGTTTATGAACTGTCAGATGCGATTAAGAGTCTTTCTGAGGACAAACAGAATATCAACGATTATCTGGATATTTTCCAGTTCTGGTTCAGAGATGTCCTGATGTTTAAGGCAACACAGGAGATTGACAATCTGGTATTTAAACAGGAAATTAATTTTATCAGAGAACAGGCAAAGCAGCGTTCCTACGAGAATCTGGAGAACATTCTGGATTCTATTCAGAAGACAAAGGTACGTCTGAAAGCAAATGTTAATTTTGATCTGGCATTTGAATTGCTGTTCCTGACGATCAGGGAGAAATAGAATGACAAAAGTAGTAGGCGTGAGATTTCGTAATGTAGGCAAGATTTATTATTTCAGTCCGAAAGATTATGAAATTAAAACAGGCGATCACGTGATCGTGGAGACAGCCCGGGGAATTGAATACGGGAAAGTCGTACTTGCACCAAGAGAAGTAGGTGAGGAAGATGTTGTTCACCCTCTCAAAGAAGTTCTTCGTGTGGCAACAAAGGAGGACGACGAGAGAGAGGCACAGAACAGAGTCAGAGAGAGAGAGGCATTTAAAATCTGTCAGAAGAAGATTCGTGAACATGGTCTGGAAATGAAACTGATAGATGCAGAGTATACATTTGATAATAATAAAGTGCTGTTTTATTTCACTGCTGACGGCAGAATTGATTTCCGCCAGTTGGTAAAAGATCTGGCAGCAATTTTTAAAACGCGTATCGAACTTCGTCAGATTGGTGTTCGCGATGAGACAAAGATTCTGGGAGGAATCGGTATCTGCGGAAGATGTCTGTGCTGCCACACATATCTGTCTGAGTTTGCACCTGTATCCATAAAGATGGCAAAAGAGCAGAACCTGTCCCTTAACCAGACAAAGATTTCCGGTGTGTGCGGAAGGTTGATGTGCTGCCTGAAGAACGAGCAGGAAACATATGAAGAGCTGAATAAAAAGCTTCCGGGACTGGGAGATACAGTTACAACTCCGGATGGGCTTACCGGAACTGTACACAGTGTAAACGTGCTTCGTCAACGTGTAAAGGTAATTGTAGAGATCAATGACGAGAAAGAAATTCAGGAATTTCCGGTAGATGACCTGAAATTCAGACCGAGAAAGAAGAAAGTCAAAGTCTCTGAAAAAGAATTAAAAGAACTTGGAAATCTGGAAGATAAAAAAGGAGATTCCAAATTAAATGACTGATCAGCTGGTAAAAGATAATGAACGTATAGATGATCTTCAGAACGGATATTATGTGATACAGGATCCGGATAAATTCTGTTTTGGGATGGATGCAGTTCTTCTTTCCGGCTTTGCAAAAGTAAAAAAGGGTGAGACTGCTCTGGATCTGGGAACAGGAACGGGAATTATCCCGATCCTGCTTAAAACCAAAACAAATGGGAAACACTTTACAGGTCTTGAGATTCAGAAAGAGTGTGCAGATATGGCCGGACGCAGTGTCAGATATAATCATCTGGAGGACGATGTTGAGATCGTACGGGGTGATATTAAGGAGGCTGCTGATATTTTTGGGGCAGCTTCTTTTGATGTAGTGACAAGTAATCCGCCTTATATGATCGGACAGCATGGACTTCGCAATCCGGATATGCCAAAAGCAATTGCCAGACATGAAGTACTCTGTAATCTGGAGGATGTGGTGAGCCAGGCATCAAAGGTTCTGAAAGAACGTGGAAGATTTTATATGGTTCACAGACCGTTCAGACTGGCTGAGATTATGAATGTTCTCACAAAGTATCGTCTGGAACCGAAAAGGATGCAGCTTGTATATCCATACATAGACAGAGAACCAAACATGGTTCTGATCGAGGCATTAAAGGGAGGAAATTCCAGAGTTACAGTGGAACCTCCTCTGATCGTATATAAAGAGCCGGGAGTCTATACAGAAAATATACTGAAGATTTATGATATGATTTAACCGAACTTTATTTGCAAAGTAATATGAGAGGAAATAAATTATGAGTGGTAAATTGTATTTGTGTGCAACACCCATAGGAAATCTGGAGGATATTACACTCCGGGTACTTCGAACATTGAAAGAAGTGGATCTTATTGCAGCAGAGGATACCAGAAACAGTATTAAACTGCTGAACCATTTTGATATAAAAACACCTATGACCAGTTATCATGAGTACAACAAAATTGATAAGGCATATGTTCTGATCAGTAAAATGCAGGAAGGGCAGAATATTGCACTGATCACAGATGCGGGAACTCCGGGGATCTCAGATCCGGGAGAGGAGCTTGCGGCAATGTGTTATGAAGCGGGGATTGAAGTAACTTCTCTTCCGGGACCTGCTGCCTGTATCACTGCCCTGACTCTGTCCGGACTTCCAACCAGAAGATTCGCTTTTGAAGCATTTCTTCCGGCAGATAAAAAAGAAAGAAAACTGATTCTGGAAGAACTGAAGAATGAAACAAGAACTATCATTCTCTATGAGGCTCCTCACAGACTGGTAAGAACTCTGGAGGAATTGAAGGAAACTCTCGGAAATCGCAGAATGACTCTTTGCAGGGAACTGACGAAAAGACATGAGACTGCATTCCATACGACTATCGAGGAGCTGATCCTCTATTATCAGACAGAGAAGCCGCTTGGAGAGTGTGTGCTTGTGATCGAAGGCAGAAGCAGACAGGAGATGGAAGAGGAACAGAAGGCATCCTGGGAAAAAATTACCATAGAAGAACACATGGAAATCTATGAAAATCAGGGACATTCAAGAAAAGAAGCTATGAAAATGGTAGCAAATGACAGAGGAATGACGAAGAGAGATGTCTATCAGTACCTCATCAATAAAACCGAAGAATAAGATTAACATACAGAAGAATTCCCGTTTTCGGGGATTCTTTTTTATTCAGGCTGTGGAAAGGAACGGGCTTTTGTGCTATAATAAATTTGTATTATTATGTCCAGATACCAGAATATATTTGAAAACCTGTCTATAATTTTCACGCAGGGGTTTTCAGATATATTCTGGTGATAAGTATATATAACAGGAGGAAAGAAATGGGCGGAGAAAATACAGAATACGGAGCGGATCAAATCCAGATTCTGGAAGGTTTGGAAGCCGTACGAAAGAGACCAGGTATGTATATCGGAAGTACATCCGGCAGAGGTCTTCATCATCTGGTTTATGAGATTGTAGATAATGCGGTTGATGAAGCACTGGCAGGATTTTGTACAGAGATTCAGGTAGTTATTAATCCGGACAACTCTATCACAGTTGTAGATAACGGACGTGGTATTCCGGTAGGAATCAATCATAAAGCAGGGATTCCTGCTGTAGAAGTAGTATTTACCATTCTTCATGCCGGCGGTAAATTTGGAGGCGGAGGGTACAAGGTATCCGGTGGTCTTCACGGAGTAGGTGCGTCTGTAGTAAATGCACTTTCCACATGGCTTGAAGTAAGGATCTATCATGAAGGTAAGATTTATCAGCAGAGATATGAACGCGGTAAAACTATGTATCCTCTGAAGGTTGTGGGAGACTGCCAACCGGATAAGACCGGAACAACAGTTGTCTTCCTTCCGGATAAAGAAATATTTGAGGAAACAGTATATGATTATGACATTCTGAAACAGCGTTTGAGAGAGATGGCATTCCTGACAAAGGGATTGAAGATTTCTCTTAAAGATACCAGAGAAGGAATGGAAAGAGAGAAAGTTTTCCATTATGAAGGTGGTATCCGTGAATTTGTAAGCTATCTGAACAGAAGCAAGGAAGCGCTTTACCCGGAAATCATTTACTGCGAAGGACAGCAGAACGGTGTGTCTGTAGAGGTTGCCATGCAGCACAATGACTCTTATACAGAGAACTGCTATGGATTTGTAAATAATATTAATACACCTGAGGGTGGTACTCATATTGTAGGTTTCAGAAATGCCCTGACAAAGACGTTCAATGATTATGCCAGAAAGAACAAGCTGCTTAAAGACAGTGAACCCAATTTGAGTGGCGATGATATCCGCGAAGGTCTGACTGCAATCGTCAGTGTTAAGATTGAGAATCCCCAGTTTGAAGGTCAGACAAAACAGAAGCTTGGAAACAGTGAAGCAAGAGGGGCTGTTGACAGCGTGGTGAGCAAGCAGCTTGAGATTTTCCTTGAGCAGAATCCAACAGTAGCGAAAACTACAGTAGAGAAATCAGTTCTTGCACAGAGAGCACGTGAGGCTGCACGTAAGGCTCGTGATCTGACCAGAAGAAAATCAGCACTTGATAATATGTCACTTCCTGGAAAGCTTGCAGACTGTTCAGATAAGAATCCTGAGAACTGTGAAATCTACATTGTAGAGGGAGATTCCGCCGGTGGCTCTGCAAAAACAGCCAGAAATCGTGTAACACAGGCTATCCTTCCACTGAGAGGTAAGATCCTGAATGTAGAGAAAGCACGTCTGGATAAGATTTATGCAAATGCAGAGATCAAAGCTATGATCACAGCTTTCGGAACAGGAATTCATGAAGATTTTGATATCAGTAAACTTCGTTATCATAAGATTATTATTATGACTGATGCCGATGTCGATGGTGCGCACATCGCAACCCTTCTGCTGACTTTCCTGTATCGTTTTATGCCTGAGCTTATCAAACAGGGATATGTGTATCTTGCACAGCCGCCATTATACAAGGTGGAGAAGAACAAGAAAGTATGGTATGCATACGACGATGATGAACTGAATCAGATTCTGACAGAAATCGGACGTGACGGAAATAACAAGATCCAGCGTTATAAAGGTCTTGGAGAGATGGATGCAGACCAGCTTTGGGAGACGACAATGGAT
Source organism: Blautia sp. DFI.1.216 (assembly GCF_020594215.1). Taxonomy (NCBI): domain Bacteria; kingdom Bacillati; phylum Bacillota; class Clostridia; order Lachnospirales; family Lachnospiraceae; genus Blautia; species Blautia sp. DFI.1.216. The sequence continues at coordinate 4,674 of NZ_JAJDML010000023.1, read as the reverse complement.
CCTGAGAAACGAATCCTGCTTAAGGTTACCATGGATGAGGCTGCGACTTCTGAGATTGACCTTACATTTACTACACTGATGGGTGACAAGGTAGAGCCGAGACGTGAATTTATTGAAGAGAATGCAAGATTTGTAAAGAATCTGGATATCTGATAATAGGGAGAATAGATAAATGGAAGATAATATTTTTGACAAAGTCCACGAGGTGGATCTGGAAAAGACCATGAAGGACTCTTATATTGACTATGCCATGAGCGTTATCGCTTCCAGAGCACTGCCTGATGTAAGAGATGGTCTGAAACCGGTTCAGCGACGTGTATTGTATTCCATGATAGAACTGAATAATGGTCCTGACAAACCGCATCGTAAATGTGCGCGTATTGTCGGTGATACAATGGGTAAATATCATCCACATGGTGACAGTTCTATTTATGGAGCACTTGTAAATATGGCACAGGAATGGTCTACCAGATATCCGCTGGTAGACGGACATGGAAACTTTGGTTCCGTAGATGGTGACGGGGCAGCGGCCATGCGATACACTGAGGCACGTCTGAGTAAGATTTCCATGGAAATGCTGGCAGATATTAACAAAGATACTGTTGACTTCCAGCCAAACTTTGATGAAACAGAGAGAGAGCCGGTTGTACTGCCGTCCCGTTATCCGAATCTTCTGGTGAACGGAACTTCAGGTATTGCAGTAGGTATGGCTACCAATATCCCTCCTCATAATCTGAGAGAGGTTGTGGATGCTGTTGTCAAGATTATAGACAATATCATTGAAGAACAACGCGAAACGACTATGGAAGAGATTCTGGATATTGTAAAAGGTCCTGATTTTCCTACAGGTGCGACGATTCTTGGAAGAAGAGGGATTGAAGAAGCATACAGAACAGGTCGTGGTAAGATTCGTGTACGTGCAGTGACAAATATTGAGACTCTTCCAAACGGAAAGTCCAGAATTATTGTCACAGAGCTTCCGTATCTGGTAAATAAAGCGCGTCTGATCTCAAAGATTGCAGAACTTGTAAGAGATAAAAAGATTGACGGAATCACAGACCTGAATGACCATTCCAGTCGTGAGGGAATGAGAATCTGTATTGATCTGCGCAAGGATGCAAATGCAAATGTAGTTTTGAATTTACTGTATAAGCATACGCAGTTACAGGATACTTTTGGCGTAAATATGCTTTCACTTATTCCGAATAACGGAAGTCTGGAACCGAAGGTATTAAACCTGAAACAGATGCTGGAATATTATCTGGCTCATCAGGAAGATGTAGTGACCAGAAGAACGAAATATGACCTGAATAAAGCAAGAGAGCGAGCTCACATTTTAGAAGGTCTGCTGAAAGCACTGGACAATATTGATGAGGTGATCCGTATTATCAGAGCTTCGCAGAATGTGCAGATCGCAAAACAGGAGTTAATGGATCGCTTTGAACTGACAGATGTTCAGGCACAGGCAATCGTAGATATGCGTCTGCGTGCTCTGACAGGTCTGGAAAGAGAGAAGCTGGAAGCAGAGTATGCTGATTTAATGGAAAAAATCCGTAAATACGAGGCTATCCTTGCGGACAGAAGTCTTCTTCTTCGCGTGATTCGGGAAGAAATTCTTGCAATTGCAGAGAAATACGGAGACGACAGAAAGACTTCTATCGGATATGATGTATACGATATTTCTACAGAGGATCTGATTCCGAGAGAGAATACAGTGATCACAATGACCAAACTTGGATATATTAAGAGAATGACAGTAGATAATTTCAGAAGCCAGAACAGAGGTGGAAGAGGAATCAAGGGAATGCAGACTCTTGAGGATGACTACATTGAAGAACTTCTGATGACAACTACCCATCATTATCTGATGTTCTTTACAAATACAGGAAGGGTATATCGTCTGAAGGCATATGAGATTCCGGAGGCAGGACGTACTGCAAGAGGAACTGCGATTATTAATCTGTTACAGCTTATGCCGGGGGAATGCATCACTGCAGTAATCCCGCTCCGCAAATTTGAAGATGGTCATTATCTGATGATGGCTACGAAGAATGGCCTGGTAAAGAAAACACCGATTAAAGAATATGCGAATGTGCGTAAAAACGGACTGGCAGCTATCACATTGCGTGATGATGATGAACTGATCGAGGTTAAGCTTACAGATGATAAGAAGGATATAATACTTGTTACAAAAGATGGTATGTGTATCCGTTTTAAAGAAACAGATGTAAGAAGTACAGGCAGAACTTCTATGGGCGTACGCGGTATGAATATCGATGATGGAGACGAAGTGGTAGCAATGCAGCTGAATTCTCAGGGAGATTGTCTGCTGATAGTTTCTGCAAATGGTATGGGTAAACGTACTTCTATGGGCGAATTTACCTGTCAGAATCGTGGCGGTAAAGGTGTAAAATGTTATAAGATTACCGAGAAAACCGGTGATGTAATCGGAGCAAGAGCTGTAAATGAAGATAATGAAGTAATGCTGATCACTACGGAAGGTATTATCATCAGAATCGCCTGCGCTGATATTTCCATTCTTGGAAGAATTACATCGGGTGTAAAACTGATCAATCTTACAGAGGGTGTCACTGTAGCCAGTGTAGCTAAAGTGAGAGATAAAGAAGAAAAAGATACAAATGCACAGCAGGCAGCAGTGGAAATTACGGACAGTGCAGAAACAGAAGAATCTGATCAGCCGACAGATCAGGAGACACAGGATGAGAACAGAGGGGAAGAGGAATAACCATGAAGAAATGGTACAGATATCTTGCAGCCGGAGTGTTGGTATTACTGACACTCTGTGTGGCAGGATGCGGGGGAGTGAGTCATAAATCACCGGAAAAAGTAACAGAGGAATTGATTCAGTCCTATACTGACGGGAAAGAAAAGAAAGTGAAGGAGTGCTATAACCAGGCAGATAATACAGAAGCAGATCTTCAGACAGAGATTACAGCAACACTCAAATATTTTGCGGCACATAATCCTAAGAAAGTATCTGTTCAGGATTGTGAGATCCTTTCTGAAAATGACAAGTACAGTTATGTATACATAACCTACAATCTGATCCTGGAGGATGATCAGGAATATCCATGTGTTGAAACTTATATGGTTGGTAAACAGGATAAAACTTATTATATCATGGCACCATCACAGATCACAGATGATATGAAAACTCAGGCGGCTACAGCATATGTCCAATTTATGAAGACAGATGCTTACAAGACGTATACCAAAGCATATGAAACATTTATCAAGAAAAATCCGGGATATGAAGACAAAATTTCGGAAAAAGCAGGAGTGTAATATATCGAGGGCAAAAAAATGAAAAGAATATTACTGATGGTATTTAGAAATCTCTTTTTTGTTCCATATGGATGGTTTAAGTTATGCTGGTATGCATCGCATGCAGAACGTTACAGTGAAGAACAGAGATATCAGCTTCTTAAATATGTAGATAACAGAGCAGTGAAAGGCGGTAATCTGGTAATTGACGGTCATGGTATGGAAAATATTCCAAAAGAAAATGGGTTTATTTTCTTTCCCAATCATCAGGGATTATTTGATGTACTTGCAATCATACAGGTGTGTCCGGTACCTTTCTCGGTAGTGGCAAAAAAAGAGCTGACAAACGTACCATTTCTGAAGCAGGTATTTGCATGCATGAAAGCGTTTATGATTGACCGTGATGATGTCAAACAATCTATGCAGGTAATCATTAATGTTATCAAAGAAGTAAAGGCAGGAAGAAACTATCTGATTTTTGCCGAGGGAACCAGAAGCAAAGACGGCAATCATCCGCAGGAATTTAAAGGTGGAAGTTTTAAAGCTGCAACGAAATCAAAATGTCCGATCGTACCCGTAGCACTGATTGATTCTTATAAAGCGTTTGATACGGGATCTGTCAAAAAACTTACAGTGCAGGTACATTTTCTGGAACCCATATACTATGATGAGTATAAAGATATGAAAACAACGGAGATTGCAGCAGAGGTAAAAAAACGTATCGAAGCGACAATAACACAGTATACTTCTTGATGGAAGTATGAAATTTGCAAGTCCTGAAACCGGATTTTAGGGTAAAAAATAAAAAATATGAAAAAAAGTAAAAAAACCTGTTGACAAAACAGGTGTTTTTACATATAATTACAAATGCGCTTCGGGAGATTCCAAAGTGCATTCGAATTTAATATTGAACTATTAGTTCGGAGTCTGGAGAAGTACTCAAGAGGCCGAAGAGGTGCCCCTGCTAAGGGTATAGGTCGCTAACGCGGCGCGAGGGTTCAAATCCCTCCTTCTCCGCTTTTATTTTTTGGAAAACAAAAAATAAATTAAAAAAGATGTTGACAAACACTTGAAACTATGATAAAGTAAACAAGCTGTCAACAAACAGTAAATCGGTTGAAAAAAGATTTGAAAAAAACTTAAAAAAGTTCTTGACAAATCAAAAACAACATGATAGAATAAAAAAGCTGTCGCAAGACAGACAACCTTGATAACTAAACAGTGAAACACATACGATTCTCGAAAATTCTTTACATTTTTAAGAACGGTTTGAAAAACCAAAAACAGTAAAACGAGAGATAGCTAGTTGTTATCTTGAGTGAATCAAACATTTTATCAGAGAGTTTGATCCTGGCTCAGGATGAACGCTGGCGGCGTGCTTAACACATG
>NZ_JAJDML010000229.1:0-261 GCF_020594215.1 Blautia sp. DFI.1.216 | reverse complement strand
TTGTCCTGTGTCCCAGGTCTTTTTCTCTCCGGATATTCCGGATATCCCCTGCAACAACACAGGTGATCCCCTGTTCCCGGCAGTATTCTGCAAGATATCTTGTGACTTTGTGCAGATAATCCGTTACTGAGTCATGTTTTCTCTTATATAACTTCCTGATATGTTTCGATGTGACCGGATGCTTTACTCCCTTTCCGGACTGCTGTCCATACCACTGGGCCTGCACCCTTGCGATCTCTTTATGGAAATATCTTTCCAGTG
>NZ_JAJDML010000228.1:0-264 GCF_020594215.1 Blautia sp. DFI.1.216 | reverse complement strand
AGATCGCAAGGGTGCAGGCCCAGTGGTATGGGCAGCAGTCCGGAAAGGGAGTAAAACATCCGGTCACATCAAAACATATCAGGAAGTTATATAAGAGAAAACAAGACTCAGTAACGGACTATCTGCACAAGGTCACAAGGTATCTTGCAGAATACTGCCGGGAACAGGGAATCACCTGTGTCGTTACAGGGGATATCCGGAACATCCGAAGAGAAAAAGACCTGGGACACAGGACAAACCAGAAGTTTCACAGCCTGCCGTATA
>NZ_JAJDML010000227.1:0-269 GCF_020594215.1 Blautia sp. DFI.1.216 | reverse complement strand
CATAAGTCTTGAGATTTATAGATGCCTGGAAATCTCTGTCAATCATATTCCCACATGCACATCTATAAACTCTGTCAGATAACTTCAGATCTTTTTTGATATTTCCACAACAGCTGCAAAGCTTTGATGATGGATAAAAACGATCAGCCACAATAAGCTGGATCCCTTTATCGCTGCATTTGTATTCGAGCTGTTTTCTAAACCAAAAAAATCTCTGTTCCTGGACTGCTTTGGATAAATGTCTGTTTTTCATCATTCCGCTGACATTC
>NZ_JAJDML010000226.1:0-271 GCF_020594215.1 Blautia sp. DFI.1.216 | reverse complement strand
AGAAAAACAGAAACGCAGATTACAGCGTAGTATCTCTCGTTCTTACGAGAAAAATAAGAAAGGGGAAAGTTACTGTAAAACAAATAATGTAATCAAAAAGGAAAAACTTTTATTAAAACGAAATCACAGATTAACAAATATCCGTAAAAACTATTTGAATCAGACCATATCTGAGATCATAAATCGAAAACCAAGATTTATATGTATTGAAGATCTGAATGTCAGCGGAATGATGAAAAACAGACATTTATCCAAAGCAGTCCAGGAACAG
>NZ_JAJDML010000225.1:0-272 GCF_020594215.1 Blautia sp. DFI.1.216 | reverse complement strand
ATGGATTTTATCGGGAATGATTTTGCCATATTCGACAATATAGGAGATATTCCCTTGTTTGGTTACCCTACGCGTCTGAATGCGTCTTGCCTGACACTTTGCCTGAAAGGGCATTGCCGGATACGCATCAATCTGAAAGAGCATGAACTAACCGCAGGTGTCCTGGTGGTCACGCTGCCCGAGCAGATATTGCAGCAAGTGGAGCGCTCGGATGATTTTACCGGAGTTTTCATTGTAGTATCCGGACAGTTCATTGATGATGTACTTCCTAC
>NZ_JAJDML010000224.1:0-272 GCF_020594215.1 Blautia sp. DFI.1.216 | reverse complement strand
TCCAGACGCTTTAGGCGTCAGACTAAATATCGGCGGATACGCCTGTAACTTAGGTTTGCGCAGATATGCGCTTTTTCCCATGCCAGATATGGCAGGTCCCCACATTACAGGTAGTCCGCTGTATATCTGCCTGCATCTATGCAGCCATTAAGAGTCCCATCTCAGAACTGAGTTCCCTTAGATCTGCATAAACACATGAGGTTCTACGCTTTACTGCAGGGACTTTTGCCTCCAGCAAAGACCTTTCCGTTGCCGGAAGGGGTTTTAAAAGT
>NZ_JAJDML010000223.1:0-277 GCF_020594215.1 Blautia sp. DFI.1.216 | reverse complement strand
CTTGCTGAGCAAAACCCTGTATAGTTCTTCTGTTCTTTCTGATGCCATGTTTTTTGCCTTTCTTATCATGTTTCTGTGTCACCAGCCATCTGATTTACTTCATCAAAAATCATATGATATAGCTATGTTTTTTCTCATAGTAACATACTTCAACTGATATTCGCAATCAGAATATGGAGCTTATTTGATATGGAAAAAGATTGTTAGTTACTGTTCACACATCACTATCCCGAGACATACAAGCCAAAATTCCATTGCCGCAGGCAATCTGGAATGA
>NZ_JAJDML010000222.1:0-279 GCF_020594215.1 Blautia sp. DFI.1.216 | reverse complement strand
TTATACAGCCTGATCTCCACAAACCAGAATGATTTCGGTTTCCATCTTGGAAGAAACGGAGCTTTCGATTTCCCGGCTGTGCTTTCTGTAAAGGCAGATGCTTCCTGTGCAGGACTTATGGCAAATCTGTTCTGGTATGATGCTGAGAATGGGGTTCTGCAGTGTATCCAGACTGTAACTGTAGGCGGTGCATTTGAGCGCAGTATTCCATATGCTGACTTTGCCCTTTCCAAAGGACAGGATTATTTCATAGCATTTGGTACAGAATCTCTCAATGGC
>NZ_JAJDML010000221.1:0-279 GCF_020594215.1 Blautia sp. DFI.1.216 | reverse complement strand
ATCGAACAGCATTTAAATAACGGTGATTCATTTAGAAGTATTGCAATAGAATTAAGCAAGGATCCAAGTACCATATCCAAAGAAATCAGACGTCATTCCATTATCAGGGAAAGAAGCGCAGATGCATTTGCCCCTATTCCCTGTGCAAACAATTATGATAGTTCAAAGCCGCGGACAAATATATGCAATGTCATGCATATGTGCGGTGATAATGAATGTCGGCGCAAATGTGTCCTCTGCAGAAAATTCAGATGCAGCGATGTCTGTAAATTTTATAAA
>NZ_JAJDML010000220.1:0-285 GCF_020594215.1 Blautia sp. DFI.1.216 | reverse complement strand
GAGAGCCGATAGTCTGCAAAAAATCATGTCCTTTCGGGACTAAAGGCGTGTAAAACTCACTGATAACGCTTGTTCCCACATCACAATATCCACGCCCCTTGATACGCTTCTGAAAAAACTGCTTTTTCACATCTGAACCAAACAGCATACCGTAACCTAATTCGCTGATACGCCCAAGTCCCACACGGAAATTGAAGTTATCTCTGATACCGTCCGAGAAATACTTTGCGTCTGGACGCTGGCAGGCAACGATAAGGAAATAACCTGCTTGTCGCCCTAACATAA